>CALCTE010000310.1 GCA_937893885.1 uncultured Clostridia bacterium
TTGTAGAATATAGATATACTACATGATGTAGAATGGAGTGATACTTATGGCCGACATTCGAATGGGCCCTGCAGAAACACAGTTTGCGGAAATTATTTGGGAACACGAACCCATTGCCTCCGGCGAGCTTTCCAAGCTTGCAGAGGAAAAGCTGAACTGGAAGAAGACCACTTCCTTTACTGTTATCAAGCGTCTGAGCGAGCGCGGCATTATTCAGAACCAGAAGGGAATCGTGACGTCTCTGATTTCCAAAGAGGAATTCTTTGCCCGTCACAGCGAAGCTTATGTTCAGGAAAACTTCGGTGGTTCCTTGCCTGCGTTTCTGGCGGCATTCAGCACCCATAAGAAATTAAGCGAAAAAGAAATTGATGAGATGAAAAACCTCATTGAGAATATGAGGGGGTGAGGGCATGGGATATCCTGTAAATGACGCAATTTCCGCCTTTTTCTATCATTTTTATGAATTCGGGTATGCAACCGGTCGCAGGCTCTACTACGTCAGGTCTTTTTATATTGAGCTTTTTGCAATCCTCAAAGAACGCGTCGGTGTAGAACTTCGCTATCTCCATAACAGTCTTATGCTCGCGCTTTGCACCTTTGAGCATTTTGTCTTCGCCCGTATCCGCGTCGCTCGAAAGATGTCCTACGTCTGTGATGTTCATTACGCGCTTGACATCATATCCTCTGTAGCGAAGCGCCTTTTCCAAAACGTCCTCCATTATGTAAGAGCGCAAGTTTCCTATATGGGCAAAATGATATACCGTAGGACCGCAGGTATAGAGTTTAACCTTTCCTTCCTCGTAGGGAACAAACTCCTGCTTTGTCCTGGTGAGTGTGTTGTATAAGTACATTTGTTTTCCTCTTTTTTATTTGAAGTTCAAAAATTTACGGTAGCTGTATATGTAGTCGATACCCGACCAAAGCGTCACGATAAGTGTGAGTACAACAGATGCGTAAGAAAGTATTCCGAGCGAGAAAAATCCTTCAGGAGCAAGCCCTGCCAAAAACTTCTCCGTCAAAATCACCACTACGCTTACGCTTTGCATAGTCGTTTTCACCTTACCCGACCACTGTGCCGCTACGACTACCTTTTCGGTAGACGATGCTGCAAGCATTCTTATACCGTTTATGGCAAGGTCGCGAAGGAATATCACCACCGTAAGCCATACGATAAGTCTTGACATAAGAGTTTGTCCGCCGTCAATGACAACGAGCACGAGATATGCGGAATAAACCATAAACTTATCGGCAAGAGCGTCCATAAACTTACCGAAATTCGTTATAAGACCGTACTTTCTCGCAATCTTTCCGTCAAGCATATCCGTAAGCGCGGTTATCGCGAATATGAGCGCGCACACGAGATACTTATACGGTGCGGCAATTACGTCGTACATCGTAAAAACAACGAACACGGGAACTAAGATAACGCGAAGGATAGTGAGCATATTAGGCACGTTTTTATTCATTATACTCTCTCCTTTGCTTTGCGGCGGTAACTGTATTTTCAAGAAGCATGGTGATAGTCATGGGGCCTACACCGCCCGGCACGGGAGTTATGTAAGACGCCTTTTCTTTGGCGTTTTCAAAATCCACGTCTCCGCAGAGCTTACCCTCTTCGTCTCTGTTCATTCCGACGTCGATGACTACGGCGCCCTCTTTTATCATATCTGCCGTGATAAATTTAGCCTTGCCTATCGCCGCCACGAGAATATCCGCTCTTTTGCATACTTCTTTTAGGTCTCTCGTTCTCGAATGGCATACCGTGACCGTTGCGTTTTCGCGAAGCATAAGAAGTGCCTGCGGTTTGCCGACTATATTGCTTCTGCCGACTATTACGCATTCTTTACCCTCGATGGCTATACCGTAATATTTAAGCAGTTCCATAACTCCAGCGGGAGTGCATGGAAGGAAGCCTTCTTCGCCGAGCATTGTCTTGCCAACGTTTATTTTGTGGAAGCAGTCCACGTCCTTTTCGGGCGATATACGCTCTATAACAGCGCTCTCGTCAAGATGCGAAGGCAAAGGAAGCTGACATAAAATGCCGTCTACGTCGTCTCTTGCGTTGAGTTCGTCTATAAGCGAAAGGAGTTCGTCTTGAGTAGTGCTTGCATCAAGCTTATATTCAAACGATGCTATGCCTACATCGGCGCACGCCTTTTTCTTATTTCTCACATAAACGGCAGAGGCGGAGTTATCCCCCACCAATATAACCGCAAGCCCTGCCTTTATTCCTTTATTTGAAAGTTCTTCGACGTCTTTCGATATTTTTTCGCGCAAAGCCGCCGATACCGCCTTACCGTCAATTATCTGTGCCATTTTCTGATATTTCTCCTTCTTGTGTTAAATTATTATCTAATCTTAATTTTTTAATTTTTTCTTCAGTAGCTTCTTCGGGAATCTCTTCGGTTTCCTCTTTAGCTTTTTCCTCTTCTGCGGTTTCTTCTGCAGGTTCTTCTGCAGGTTCTTCTGCAGGTTCTTCCGCAGTTTCATCTATAGTTACGAATTGAGGCGTGTATTCTTCGCTTGCCGCGCTCATCTTCTTACTTCTTACGGCAAAAATGATATTCGCCGTAGCCGCAATAACAAAAAACGAAGCGGCAATTATAGCGGAAACGTATCCTGTCAAAACAAACTCTCCGTCGCGAAGAAGCTCAAGGAAAGTTCTGCCGAGTCCGTACCAAGCGATATAGGTGAAGAATATCTCACCGTTGTACTTTTTATTTCTCGCAAGCAACACGAGAAGAACAAGTCCCAAAATGTTCCAAAGCATTTCGTAGGCAAACAAGGGGTGTACCGCATATCCGAGCTTTTCTATGTACATTCCCCAAGGAAGATCGGTAGCTTTTCCGTATACTTCGACGTTCACGAAATTGCCGAGTCTGCCGATTATCTGACCGATTATAAGGCAACGGCAGGCAAGGTCGAACATATTGAGAATATTAAGTTTTTTTATAAGGCAAACGATACATACGCCGACGATTCCGCCGATTATTGTGCCTATGATGGAGATTCCGCCGTCCCAGATGGCAATAACGTCTACAAACGTCCTTTGAGGTACTCCATCCGTAAGCACATAGAAAAGGCGCGCAAATATTATCGCAACGGGAATTGCAACGATAGCAGTATCAAGAAGGTCGTCCACCGTCAAAGATGACTTCTTTGCATTCCAAATACCGTAGGTGAGAGCAAGAATAAGACCGACGCAGATTATGATACCGTACCAGTAAATGTCGATGCCTGTACCAAAAAGGTCTTCTATGGCTATTTTTTTAAGTTCAAACTGCCCAATTCCGAGACCGGGAAAGGAAATTGTATTCATCGCTTTCCTCCTATTTCTTAAAAGGCTTTACGACGCTGAGCGTCATCGCATCTTCAATAAAGAGCTCTTTTGCTCTTGCGTTTACGTCCGCAAGCTTAACGCCGTTTATCGCAGAGGGAACGTCAAGCATATCGTAATTCATCAAAATTCCGTTCATAAAGCCTTGCGCAAAGCCCTCCGTGCTTTCGAAGGAAAGAATGCTCTTTGCGTAAATAACTCTCTTGCAACGCTCAAAGTCTGCCTTATCAATACCCTTTTCTACGGCTTCGGCAAGTGCTTCTTTAAGCTTTTTCATAACTGCGTCGGGGCTTTGAGCTTCTCCGCTTATCATAAGGTGAGAATAAGCAAAAGCTTGCTCGTAGCTCGCTTCAAAGCTGTCGTTTAAAAGTCCGGATCTGTACCCGTCGCAGTAGAATTTGCTTCCGATACCGAAAAGGCACTCGACGAGAATATCGGTCGTCGCCGCTTTTTTAAGACCGGCTTTACCCGTATTCTCGGTATTTGAATCCTTTATACCTATCATATACACGGGTCTTGCAACGTCAAGATTTGTCTCGGTCTTCTTGCGGTTTGCCTTTTGGGGCTCGGTAAATTCGGGAAGCTCAAACGTGCACTTTTTAGTGGGCTCTACTATCTTGTCGACAAGTTCCATTACCCTCTCCGCCTCGTATTTTCCGCAAAGCACGAGAAACATATTTGAGGGCGCGTAGAAAGTCTCGTAGCACTTATAAAGAAGCTCTTTTGAAAGCGTGCCTATACTTTCCACCGTTCCCGCAATGTCGATTCTCACGGGATTTACCTTATACATTCCCTGCAAAGCTCCCATATAGAGCTTCCAATTCGGGTTATTATCGTACATACCGATCTCTTGACCGATTATACCCTGTTCCTTTTTGATATTCTCCTCCGTAAAATAGGGGGAGCGCAAAAGGCGAAGCAAGACTTCGAGATTTTCATATTCGTTCGATGTGCATGTCACGTAGTACACGGTTCTGTCGTTCGACGTGTAAGCGTTTGCGCTTCCGCCGTAGCGCGCATACTTCGCGAAAGTGTCCTCGCCATCCTCGTTTTCGAACATCTTGTGTTCGAGAAAATGCGCCGTTCCGTCGGGAATATCCGTAAACTCCTTCTCGCCTTCAAGCCTAAACTTATTTACAAACGAGCCGAATTTCGTTCCGAATCCCGCAAAAGAGGAAGCGTGGTCTTTCGGAATTATATAGACCTCAAGTCCGCTTTTATGCTTTATCTTCGTGTAGCCTTCTTCTATCTTTTCGTTATATTTTACCGTGCTCTTGAGTTCAGCCATTGCTCTCTTCCTTTCCGTCAGTTTTTCCCGACAGCAGATAAACTGTGTCGAGACTTATCTCTTTTGCCGCTTCTATTACATGCTCTTTCGTAAGGAAGGAAACCGCGAGGGAGGCAATATCAGGCGAATCCACAAAGCCCAAAACAGACCTCTGCATATACCACGCTATCATCGCATCGGAGCTGTCGGAGATCTCGTTATAACGGTTTGTGAGGCTGTCCTTTGCGTTTTTGAATTCCTCGTCGCTTATCTGGCCCGCTCTTATCTTGTCAAGCTGGAGAAGTATCTCCTCCTCCGCCTTTTCCTTGTTCTGTTCCTCTATGGCGCTTGCGACGATCATTATTCCCTTTATCTGTTCAAGCGCAGGCGAGCAATAGTAGCAAAGCGAGAGTTTCTCTCTGACGTTTACAAAAAGCTTGCTCGTGGGGCTTCCGCCGTATATCTCCTTAAGAAGCGTTACTGCCGCAAAGTTTCTATCGGCAAGAGAACGTCCGAGTCTGAATCCTATACAAAGCTTCGCCTGGCTTATGGGTGCAGTCTCGTTTACTCTCTTTACTTCGCCCGACGTTTTTCTTCTGACCTTCGTTGCGGGAAATTCAAGCGATACGTTTCTTCTGATATCCTGGAATCTTTCTCTTAATATATCCGCAAGAGCCTCGCAATCGTAGTCGCCCACAAAATATATCTCGAACTTTGCGCCCGAAACGATCTCGTGATACTTCTCGGTCAAAGCTTCGGCGGTAACCTCAGCCACAGTCTCTTCATCACCGTGAACGTATGTCGAAAACTTCTCGTTTTCACACATTATCTCCGCACAGCGACGTACGGCATAACCGTCTTTGTCATTTTGAGATGCGCGGATAAGGTCGATAAGATTCGTCTTCTCGCTTTCGAGTATCTCCTTATCGAAAACACCGCCGGGAAGCGAAGGCGAAAGAAGCACATCAAGAAGAAGCTCCGCAAGCTCCTTTATAACGTCCTCTCCGTCGGGAACGAATTTGTTTTGCAGGGTATCCGCCTTAATTATCGCCGTGTGAGCTTCACCGTACTTTCTTACGCTTCCGTTTATGCTTGCGGCATAAAGGCGGTCGAGCTCTCTGTTGAAATCTTCCATTTTGGGAAATTTCGCACAGCTTTTCGTGAGCACCGACGTAAGCAATGAATTCATCACGGCATTTTCAGTGGTAAGCTTCGTTGCATAGCTTATCGCAAGGCTTGCGTGCTTGAATTTTCCCGTTCTTATATGGCACAGATTTATACCGTCACCAATTTCCAATCTCGTTGTCTGCATATCGTTTTGCACTTTTATATCTTCCTTTCGGCGTTTTGTCATTAATTGGTTAATTTATATATTATATAATAACACATACCGAATGATTTGGCAATACAACATTCGAAAATTTTTAAAGTATTTCGTTTATCTTATTCTTTATCTCCGAAGAAAGTGCTTCTGCCGCCTCCGTACCCGTAGCGTAAGTGATTATCCGAAGGCTTTCATCTCTGTTGCACATAACGCTCGCGCGACTTTTTTCGCCGATGAAAACTATTCCCTCTTTGCCGTAGGAAGCACCGTTTTTAATAAGCCTTTCCATAGTGTAAACTCTGCCGTTTCTGCACGGAACTACAGTTTCTATCTTGCATATACCTTCAAGGTCGGACGAAAGAGCGGCAAGGTCACGGTTTCGGCTTTTTATGACCGACGCAAGACGCATAAGCATAAAAGATGCATCGGATATCCAAAGACTTCTTCTTGCATTAAATCTCGCAAGCGCCTGCCTTCCGTCAAGCGGTGACGACGGGAAGCTTTCAATGTTTATGCCGTCGTCCGCCCACAAAAGTTCCGGCTCACGTTCACACGAAACGGGAAGCTCTCTTTCCCCTCTCATCGCCGCGTCCTTTGCCAATATGGCGCATATAAGCTCCTTTTTATAGGTCTTTCCTCTGTAATTTATCTTCAAGTCAAAGCCGTCGTCGGATATCTCCGCAGCCATATAGTCAACGCCGCTTTTATCGAAATAAATGCTTGCTTTTTCGGGAGTATATATCTGTGCGTCGAGAAGTGACAGCGCCGCACGAAGACAGCCAAGGCTTGGACGGGGCTCTAATGCAAAAACAAGCCCGTCGAAGCTGAAAACGCCCATATTTGCGCTGTAAACGCTTTTTATGAGTGCATCGGTATATCTCGGAGAAAGCCCGTGTGTCCTTATCGGTTCTTTAGCGGAAAGAGGCACGTCTCCGCTTCGAAGAGCGGATATAAGCTCCCTTTCGAAATCACGGGTAGCAAGAGCCGTACTGCTATCGTATATTTTCACGTATACGCCGTCCTTTTCGCTTTTTACGAACACCGATGCACCGAGCGCATAGGAATACGCCGCAAAAGCGCTTTGAGCGTCAAATCCGACGCCAAAATCGTAGGCGCATCTTGCGCCCGCCTTTGCCGCACCCGTTATTATCCTCGTTGCCGCGTATAGCGATGATTCGAGCCCATCGTTTAATATGCCCACTTTCCCCATACCGCAAGCCTTGCATATCGCCGCGCCCAAAAGTTCGTAGTTGTCGGACGGTGCATCGGTATTTAAAGTTATGCCACGGTCGGTGAACTTAAAGCACAGCTCGTCAGAACCTATGCTTTTCAACTCTCCCGCTCTGCCTATTGTTTTGCTCCTAAAGCCCGTCCCGTCGATAATCTTTGCGTTTGCCGCAACGATACAGCCGTATAGTCTGCACTCCGCGCCGACTTCTGCACCTTCAAGCAAAAGGCTTTCCGAAAGCTCTGCGCCCTCGCCGATAACGCATCCGTCACCTATGATGCAATCCTTTACCGAAGCGCCCTTCTTTAAGACGCAATCACGCCCGAAAATGCTGTTTTCATATTCGCCCTCTCCTTCAGGCAAAGAGCTCTCGAAGCTTGCTTTTATTTTTCCCTTTAAAGCGTCCTTATTGCATGAAAGAAGCGCCTTCGTATTTCCTATATCGCACCAATAGCCCGAAAGCGTCTTCGAGTAAAGCGCTCTCTTTTCTTTTAAAAGGAGAGGAAAAAGGTCTTTTGCAAAATCCCACGCTTTACCATCGGGAATGAGATCAAGAACGCTTTTATTTACGACGTATATGCCCGTGTTAACGTTGCCCGTAACCGTACTGCTCCAAGACGCCTTTTCCGCGAAGGCGATAACCTTTCCGTCTTTATCGGAAATAACGGTACCGTATTCGGTAGGGTCCTTGCAAAAATACGTGCCTACGGTAAGCTGTGCGCCGCTTTGCTCGTGAAAGTGCACGAGCTCATTTAAGTCAAAATCAAACATACCGTCGCCCGACAAAACTATAAAGTTATCACCGGAAAGAGCCTTTGCCGCCGCTTTTACGCCGCCTGCCGTACCCAGAGGAGTTTCCTCCGTAAAATATTCAAGACTCATATTTCCAAAGCTTGTGCCAAAGCGCTTTTTTATCTGTTCTCCTTCGTACATAAGCGTAAGAGCGCAATTTTTCGTTCCGATCCTTTCAAGGCTTTTTAAAATATGCCACAATACCGGTTTCGTGCCCACGCTTACGAGGGGCTTGGGATATCCTTTTGTAACGGGGTGAAGCCTCTTGCCCATACCTCCCGCTAAAATTACAGCATCGTACATAAAATTCCTCCCATAGCAATACTTTTGAAAATATTTTTTGACAAACGGGGAAAATTATACAAGCTTACAAAAGTATCTTCGGTTTTTTTCATAAAGCTATTGACAAAGCGCTTTTTATGTGATATAATCGCAAAGCAAAAAGAAGAAGAACCCCACAGTTCTCACCGTAAGAGCAAAGCTTATACGGTTTGATATTCAAAAAACGTACACCTCACAAGTTGGTGTATGCTATTTGTCTGTGCGGGCTCAAGGCTCGCATTTTTTATTTTATTATCGGAGGTGTTTGACAATAGCATCCAAGGAGCTTCGAATCAATGAAAAAATCACCGCAAAAGAGGTAAGGCTTATCGGAAACGACGGAGCGCAGCACGGTATCATGTCTGCGTCCGCAGCACTCGAAATTGCTTACGATGCGGGATTCGATCTAGTTGAGATTTCCCCCAATGCCGTTCCTCCCGTTTGCAAGATTATGGACTACGGCAAATATCGCTTCGAAAGCGATAAAAGAGAAAAAGAGCAAAAGAAAAAGCAACAGGTCATCGAAGTCAAGGAAGTTCAGCTTTCCTGCAGAATCGATACCCACGACTTCGAAACTAAAGTCTCTCACGCACTTCGCTTCCTTGCAAGCGGCAACAAGGTAAAGGTCGTCGTAAGATACAGAGGAAGAGAAATGGCGCACATTGAGATAGGTAAAGAGATACTTGAGCGTTTCACAGCCGCAGTTGCTGAAAACGGCACCGTAAGCAAAGAGCCCGTGCTTGAAGGACGCTCTATGACGATGTTTATTTCACCCATCAAAAAATAATGGGTGTGTAATTTAAAAACGATTTGAAAGGAAATAAAGTTATGGCAAAGATCAAGACTCATAAAGCTACCGCGAAGAGATTTTCTCTCACAAAGGGCGGTAACGTAAAACTCAATCACTCACACAGACGTCACAAGCTCGGCCTTAAAACACCGAAGCGTAAGAGACAGCTTCGCAAGGGCGGTATCCTCAGTCCTTCATTTGAGGGTGCTATCAAGAAGCTCATTCCCTACGCATAAGACGTATCTATCATCAGGAGGTAATTTAAAATGGCTAGAGTTAAAGGCGCACTTGCTACAAGAAAAAGAAGAAATAAGATGCTGAAGGCCGCTAAGGGCTATTGGGGTTCCAAGAGCAAGCACTTCAAGATGGCAAAGCAAGCCGTAATGAAGTCCGGCAACAAGGCATTCGCAGGCAGAAAGCAGAAAAAGAGAGATTTCAGAGCTCTCTGGATCACGAGAATCAGCGCACAGGCTAAGGCTTGCGGTATCAACTACTCCAAGTTCATCTGCGGACTTAAGAAGGCAGGCATCAACTTAAACAGAAAGATGCTTGCTGAACTTGCAGTAAACGATAAGGAAGCATTTGCTTCTCTCGTTGAAGCTGCAAAGGCTGCTAACAACTAAAATACATCACGGAAGAGACGGTGAAAACACCGTCTCTTTTTACGCCTTGCGGCAATTTTTCCTTGACAACGTATAAATATAGATATATAATATTATGTATGCTTAAAAACGAATCGGAGTGAATGCGATGCTTTTATCCGCAATACTTAACAAAACCGAATATACCTGCGAGAATTTCAGCGACAGAGAAATATCCTCTCTTTGCTACGATTCCCGTAAAGCAGATGAAAACTCGCTTTTCGTGTGTCTTGTGGGAACGAGCGTCGACGGCCACGATTATATCGGCTCTGCATACGAAAAAGGCTGCAGAGTATTTGCCGTTTCAAAAATACCGGAAGGTTATAGCGACGCGACGTTTATAAAGTTCGAGGATACGAGAAAGGCGCTTGCGCTTTGTTCCGCAAACTTCTTTAAAAGGCCTGCGGACAGACTGTTTCTTATAGGCATAACGGGCACGAAGGGCAAGACAAGTACAAGTTTCATGCTCCGTTCCATCTTTGAAGAAGCAGGCCACAAGGTAGGTATAATCGGAACGACGGGTATCATTTACGGCGACGTTTTCGAAAAAAGCGACAACTCCACTCCCGAAAGTTACGAGATACACCGTCATTTCGCGGCTATGGAAAATTGCGGCGTAGACGTAGTGGTAATGGAGGTGTCCTCGCAAGGACTTATGATGAACAGATGCTTCGGCATCACCTTTGATGCGGCGATATATACCAATCTTTCCCCAGACCATATCGGCGGTGCGGAGCACAAGAGCTTCGAGGAATACAGAGATTGCAAGTCCATACTTTTCTCCCAATGCAGAGAAGCCTTTGCCAATGCCGACGATGAGAATTTCCCATATATAACAGCTCCCTTCGGCAAGCGCCCCGTTTTGTACGGAATTGACAGACCCGCAGATATAAGAGCGGAAAATATTGAATTTACATCAGACCAAAGAGGTCTTAAAACCGCCTACGAGCTCACCGTAGGACAGACAAGCTATGGCGTGAGAATGAATATTCCCGGAAAATTCACGGTGTATAACTCACTTGCAGCCGCCGCTTGCGCGCTCACCTTCGGCTGCGAGCCCGAGCAAGTATGCGCAGGTCTTGCAAAAGCGTTTGTAGAGGGTAGAATGGAAAAGGTGAACACGGGACTTGCATTTTCCACCATAATCGACTACGCGCACAACGAATTGAGTATGGAAAACCTCTACCAGACGATAGGCAACTATCCTCACAAAAGGATAATCACCGTATTCGGTTGCGGCGGAAACAGAGCGAAGGCGCGACGCTACGATATGGGCCGTATCGCGATGGAAAATAGCGACATCTGCATTATAACCTCCGATAATCCCCGTTTTGAAAGCCTTGAAGAAATAAACGCAGATATTATGGTCGGAATAAATCTCGGACTTGAGAAAAACAAAGATGGTAAATACGAGATGATAAATGACAGAAAAGACGCAATCCGCCACGCAATGGATATTGCAAACGACGGCGACGTTATCATAATACCCGGAAAAGGACATCAGCACTACGAGGAAATAGAGGGTAAAAAATATCCCTTCAACGAAAGAGAAATAATAGAAGAATACGCAAAAGTCAAGAAAGAAGGCAACAAATGACAGAACTTAAAAAATATATAGCAAAAGGGCTTTGCGAAAGCACAGGTCTTTCCGAAGCCGATATCATTGAGCTTTTGGAATATCCGCCCGATAAGGCGCTGGGAGACATAGCGTTCCCTTGCTTCAGGCTCTCAAATCAACTTCGCAAGGCTCCCAATATGATAGCACCCGACCTTTCCGCCGCGTTCCCCGAAAGCGACAGAGTAACGGTATGTGCCGCAGGGCCTTACGTAAACTTTAAGCTTACGGATAAGGAATACGCACGCATACTCACAGATATCGTAAACAAAGGCGAGGGCTACGGTAAAAGAAATACGGGAGAGGGCAAGACGGTCGTACTTGACTACTCCTCCCCGAATATTGCAAAGACTTTCCATATAGGTCACCTTCCTTCCACCGTCATCGGTAACGCTTTAAGGCTCATTCACGACTACGAGGGCTACAAGACCGTGAGCGTAAACCACCTAGGCGACTGGGGAACGCAGTTTGGTAAGCTTGTGGTAGCGTTCAAGAAGTGGTCAAGCAAAAAAGCCGTAGAAGAAGGCGGCGTTTCCGAGCTCACGAGAATATACGTACAGTTTCATAAGGAAGCTGAAGAACACCCGGAGCTTGAAGACGAAGCAAGAGCTTGGTTTACCAAGATGGAAAAGGGAGATAGCGAAGCGCTTTCCTATTGGAAATGGTTTAGAGATATAAGCCTTATTGAATTTGACAAAATATACGACCTTATTGGCGTAAAGTTCGACTCCTACAACGGAGAGGCGTTCTATAACGATAAGATGGAGCCCGTCGTAGAGGAGCTTAAAAACAAAGGTCTTTTGAAATTTGACGACGGCGCGGGACTTATCGACCTAGAAGAGTACAAGATGCCACCCTGTCTCATACTCAAATCGGACGGCTCGACGCTTTATGCGACACGCGACATAACCGCCGCACTTTACAGAAACGAAACGTATAACTTCGATAGCTGTATATACGTAACGGCAAGCGCGCAAATTCTCCATTTTGCTCAATGGTTTAAGGTCGTTGAGCTTATGGGATATGATTTTTACAAAAAGCTTCACCACGTTCCCTTCGGAATGGTAAGCCTTGACGGCGAAAAGCTCTCAACGAGAGCGGGAAATATGATACTTTTATCCGATCTTTTCGACACGGCGATAAGCAAAGTCGCCGCCGTTATGGACGAGAAAAACTCAAATCTCGCAAACAAGGACGAAGTTGCACGAAAGGTCGGCGTCGGCGCTATCGTGTTTAACTTCCTTTATAACAGCCGTATTAAAGACGTCGATTTCAAATGGGACGAGGCACTCAACTTCGATGGAAACACGGGCCCTTACGCGCAGTATTCCTACGCAAGAGCTTGCAGCGTGCTTGAAAAGGCGGGAGAATCCCAAAGCGGCGATATCGTCATAAGCTGTGATGCGGAAAAGAATCTCATTTTGGAAATGGCAATGCTTCCCGAAAAGATTGCAAACGCAATAAGAGATCTCGAGCCCTCTTACGTAACGCGTTGCCTTATAAACGTGTGCAAGGCGTTTAACACCTTCTATCACGATTGCTCCATCGCAAAAGAAGAGGACGCAAAGCTTCGCGCCTCAAGAATAACACTCACGTCCTGTGCAAGAACGATAATCGGCGTATGCCTTAAGCTTATCGGCCTTGAATGTATAAATAAAATTTAAAAATATCGGAGGAAAATAATAATGTCCGGACATTCCAAATGGAAAAATATTATGCACAAAAAGGGTAAGAACGATGCCGCAAGAGCAAAAATCTTTACCAAGATCGGCAAGGAAATCGCCATAGCCGTTAAGGAAGGCGGCCCCAACCCCACCTCTAACAGCAAGCTTCGCGACCTTATCGCAAAAGCAAAAGAAAACAACGTACCCAACGATAACATCGAGCGCTCCATTAAAAAGGCGGCAAGTGCCGACAGCGCAAACTACGAGGTCATCTTCTACGAGGGCTACGGCCCCGCGGGAGTTGCCGTTATAGTTGAGACGATGACGGATAACAGAAACCGCACGGGCGGCGAAGTGCGCCACTATTTCGATAAGTTCGGCGGCAATATGGGAACGACAGGTTGCGTTTCCTTCCTCTTCTCCGATACGGGTATCATACTTGCATCAAGAGAGGGCGTTAGCGAAGAGCAGATAATGGACTACGCCATCGAAGCAGGCGCAGACGACGTAAATACGGAGGACGCGGAAAACTACGAGATTACCTGCGACGTCAACGCTATCGCGGACGTACGAAGTGCGCTTGAGGGATTTGGTGTAAAGATCGTTTCCACCGAATCAACGAAGATACCCTCTACAACGGTCACACTTACGGACGAGGACGACGTTGTTAAGATGAACAGACTACTTGACGCATTCGATGATAACGACGACGTCACGAACGTATGGCACAACTGGGATTCCCCCGAGATTGAGGACGAGGAATAATGAAAAGAGCTTTTTTGGTCTTTTTATGCCTTTGCATCGCGCTTGGCTTATGCGCCTGCACAGGAAAAAAGATTGAAAACGGGAAAATAACCGTCGTTTCAACAGTCTTCCCCTCCTATGATTTCGTCAGAGAAATTGCAGAAGACAAGGTCAACAATATTCTTCTGCTTGCACCGGGCAAAGACAGCCACAGCTACGATCCGTCGGCAAGAGATATTATCAATATTGAAAACTGCGAGCTGTTTATCCATACCGGTGGCATATCGGACGCGTGGGTAGATACTATCTTGAGCTCCGCGAAAAAAGAAAAAAGCAAAGTTATAACGATGACAACGCTCGTCACTTTATACGCCGACGAGCACGAATACGACGGGCACGGTGAACACGGACACGAAAACGAGTACGACGAGCACGTGTGGACTTCCCCCGAAAACGCAAAGCTCATAGCAGAAGAGATATGTAAAAAGCTCTGCGATATGGATAAGGAGAACGCTGACTTTTACACGGCGAATACGAAGGATTTTATCGCAAGACTCACAAAGCTTGACCGCGACATAAAAAATACCGTCGAAAACGGTAAGAGAAAATTTATCGCTGTCGCCGACAGATTTCCCCTTATATATTTTGCAAAGCACTACGGCCTTGATTACGTGTCTGCCTTCCCCGGCTGTTCGTCGAAGACCGAGCCATCCCCTTCTACGCTTGCAAGTTTGACCGAAGCCGTTAAAGAAAAGAGCGTCCCCGTTATATTTAAGATAGAGCTTTCGGACGGAGCCGTCGCAAAAGCAGTCTCGGAACAAACGAGTACGGAAATACTTACCTTCTATACGCTTCATAACGTATCGAAGGAAGATCTTGAAAACGGCGAAGGATATATCTCTCTTATGGAGAAAAACGCCCAAAGTCTTAAAATTGCGCTAAACTGAAGCAAAAACGAGAAAAAAAGAGTATAGGTGAGAATAAGTGAGCATATAAACGCGTATGCTCACTTATCTTTTTGACCTTGTTTGACTTTGACTTTCTTTGACTTTGACTTTCTTTGACTTTTGCGGTATAATATGAGCGTAAAGAAAGGAAGTGTTTTAAATGTTAATGAGTGAACAGATAGCTCAAATTATAGAAGCTTTGCTTTGTGACGGCGGCGGAGTCACGGAACTGCAGAGAAACGAGCTTGCCGAAAGGCTCGGCTGTGTCCCCAGCCAGATAAATTACGTGATAACATCGCGCTTTACTCCTGCCAAAGGTTATATAGTCGAAAGCCGCAGAGGCGGCGGCGGATACGTTCGCATTAAAAAAATCGAGCTTGACAAAATAAGCTACGTTATGCACTTTTTAAATGCTATAAATAACAATATAGACTATCAAAGCGCGGCGGCGTTTATCACAAATCTTTACGGCGAGGGAATAATAACGAAGCGAGAAGCTGAAATTTTAAAGCTTGCGATATCCGACAGCGCTTTATGTGACGTTCCCCTATCGATGCGAAACGTCATAAGGGCATCGGTTTTACGTCATTCTGTGCTCGGACTTTTAAACTACGAAAAATGAGGTGAATAATATGCTATGTCAACATTGCAAACAAAAAGAAGCAAATACTCATATTGTCAGAACCGTCGGAAATAACACGGTCGAGATGTATCTTTGCTCCGACTGCGCCAAGGAGTGCGGATTTGAAACGAGCTTTTCCGTATCGGATTTTCTGTTTGGTGATATGCTCTCCTCCCCTTTTATGAAAACAAAGGCGCAAAGATGTCCCGTATGTAACAGCAGTTTTGCGGAAATATCAGCTTCAGGCAAAGTGGGATGCGGAAATTGCTATAAAACATTTGAAAGAGAGCTTATGCCGACGGTATCAAGACTTCACTCCTTGCCGCTTCATAAG
This sequence comes from uncultured Clostridia bacterium, assembly GCA_937893885.1. Taxonomy (GTDB): domain Bacteria; phylum Bacillota; class Clostridia; order Oscillospirales; family CAG-272; genus CALCTE01. The sequence goes on from CALCTE010000310.1 coordinate 15,627, forward strand.
GGCAAAACTCCCAATAAAAGCGCAGAGAAAGCTCCGAAAGAAGAACCGAAGCCCAAAGCAAAGCGCCTCACAAAAGAGGAGCGCATTGCGAAATTAAAGAGCGAGCAGGAAGAAATGATAAAATGCGAAAACTTTGAGAAAGCCGCAGAACTTCGCGATAAGATTAAAAAATTGGAAGGAGGAAAATAATATGAGCAATTTTTTTGATTTTTGGCGTGAAAGAAAATCATTAATGGATTTTTTAGAAAAAAGAGAGATGAGTTTAATATTAATAGATCGTTTTTATGCGCAGGCATTTCCTCAAGGGAAAAAAGCAGAGGAATTTAATATTGAGGATATGAAATATATTGGATGGATATATGCACTGATGTCGGTTTTAATTGTTTGGCATCATAGCGGTATG
>CALCTE010000311.1 GCA_937893885.1 uncultured Clostridia bacterium
CAAGCCGAAGAGCGAGCTTATGCGAGTTGTCCGCACCCCCGAGGGTGAGACGGTGCTTGATTTTACCGGCAAAAAGTCGGGAAGAGGAGCATACGTCTGCCACTCTCTTTCGTGTCTTAGAAAGGCAAGAAAGTCAAAGAGACTTGAAAAGAATCTCGAGTGTGCGATATCCGACGAGGTATACGACAAAATGGAAAGCGAGATAGAAGGTAATGAGTAATAATGCTCAGCATAAGGCTCTGCTTTCGGCACTCGGCTTTTCCGCAAGAGCGGGAGCAATAATTTTCGGTGTTCCGCTCATATGCGAGGCACTTTCGTCAAAAAAGAAGGTAAAGGGAAAATACCCGCTTCTCGTGGTCGAGGCATCGGACTCGTCGGAAAACACGCATAAGAGGATAAGTGACCGTTGCTCGTTTTACGGAGTCAAGCACGTAAGGATAGAGGCAACTAGCGAGGAGCTTTCATCGGCTCTCGGTAAAAACGCACCGATAGCGGCGGTTGCACTTACCGACGAAAATCTATGCCGTCTGGCACAAAAGCAATTAAACGATCAATAAAGAAAAACAACAAATTACAATCGGGAACAAAACGTTGTATAAACGCGGCACCCCAACCTAAGGAAAGGAAGTCCTTCGTTCGCAGTAGAAGGACACGGTATAAGGAATGGCACAAACACAGTACAAGGTTAATCAATTTGCAAAGGATCTTAATATGAAGAGCAAGGATATCGTTGATATTCTTGAATCGAAGAATATTTCCGTAAAGTCGCAGTCAACTCTTGATGCGGCTCAGTTCAACATACTCTTTGAGTCTCTTACAAAGGCAAATCAGATAGTTGGAATAGAGGATTATATCGACGGCATTACCCAGATTCCGTCTGTAAAGAAGGTGCCCGAAAAGAAGGAAGCAGAAAAGGTAGAAAACAAGGAGCAGAAGCCCGAGGTGTCCGCAGAGACTGCGGCAAAGGCGGAGAAGGTCGATACTGCGAAGAAGACCGAGGCTCCCGCAAAGAAGGAGATTATAAAGACCGGTTATAACTTCGGACCGCTACCGGCTGTGGCATTCGATGCCGACAAGGGTTTTCAGCTGGGCGCATTGCTTAATATCTACGACTTTGGCGATGGCGAGAACTATCCCAATACCCGCCAGCAGTGGTATTTCGAGGCGTCGTTCTTTACTAAGGGCTCGCAGTTGTATGTTATCTCGTACGATAACAGATTCCTTATCCCCGGAATCCGCTTCTCTACAGCCCTGACCGTAACAAATGACAAGGCTATGGATTTCTACGGCTTCAACGGTTATATGTCACATTTCGATTACGAGAAGGTAGATGCAGGTAAGAAGAGTGACGATATGTATATCTACACCCCGAAGTATCGCATCAACCGTCTTGCAGCTCTGTTCAAGGCCGACTTTACGGGTAACATATGGAAGAACAAACTCTTCTGGGAGGCTGGTTATCACTTGAGCTACTTCGACCAGGGTGCTATCGACCGTGAGAAGATCAACAAGAACAAGGATGAGGACGAGGTCTTCCCCGATGACGAGCCGACCCTCTTCGAGCAGTATCGTCGGTGGGGTATCATCAAGGATGATGAGGCGGATGGCGGTTTGAACAGCACGCTTCGCCTGGGTCTGATGTACGACACGCGCGATAAGGAGGGTGCTCCCTCGCGTGGTATTTGGGTCGAGGCGCATGCCATCGTAGCCCCCAAGTGGTTGGGTACGAAGCACCCCTACTACAAGTATTCTGCTACCTTCCGCCACTACCTGCCGATCGTGGCGAACGATAAGCTGACCTTTGCCTACCGACTCAATTATGAGGGCACGTTTGGCAAGGATGCGCCCTACTATGTGCTTCCCTACATCACGACGATGGGTCAATCCTATGACCGTGACGGCATGGGCGGTTTCCGCACCATTCGCGGTATCATGCGTAATCGCGTGCAGGGCCTCGATATGGCTTCGTACAATGCCGAGTTCCGTTGGCGCTTTGTCTCCTTCCCCTTGTGGCGACAGAATATCGCCTTTGCGCTCAACATCGAACCAATGCACCGTACGTACGGTACTTTTAACATCTGTACCCACAGACCGCACGGCCGCGAAA
>CALCTE010000312.1 GCA_937893885.1 uncultured Clostridia bacterium
CCAATCGGCCCCCCCCGAGAGATTCTTTGATGTTGGCATTGCAGAGCCACCCGCCGTTACCTTTGCTGCAGGACTTGCAGCCGGCGGATATCGCCCTGTAGTGGCTATCTATTCCAGCTTTTTGCAACGTGCCTACGATAACATTATTCACGACGTGGCCCTGCAAAATCTGCCCGTTGTATTTTGTATTGACCGCGCAGGTCTCAATGCGGCAGACGGTGCATGTAGTGCTGGCCATTGACCGTGCCGGTCTGGTGGGTGACGACGGTCCTACGCATCACGGCATTTTTGACGTTTCATTTCTTTCCGAAATTCCCAATGTCAGCATTTATACTCCCATTACTAACGAGGCTCTCCAATCGGTAATAGACGAAGCCATAGCAGCAGGCACCCCCGCAGCCATTCGTTATCCCAATGGGTATGAGGATGGTACAATCAAGCAAGCCTTCTATGGGACATCCACTACCGTTTCGGGGCGCGTACGCGCAGACTATGCTGCAGACAAAGTACAAAGCCTTGATGCGGTCATCATTACGCACGGTCGCATCACTGCAGAGGCCCTCAAGGCAAAAGCGGTATTGGAAGAGCAGGGCAAGAATATTGGAATCTTACTCCTTGAGCAAATCAAGCCTTATAAAAAGATTGCCGAAGATGTTGCACGTCTTTTGCCCACAAATTCTTGCCGTGTCCTTTTCCTCGAAGAGGAGATTCGTACGGGTGGTATGGGCATGAATCTTTCTGCGGCTCTTGCCGATTACAAGGTTATGCAAAACAAAAGCGTTACCGTTAAGGCTCTTGAAGACCACTTTGCCATTCAAACCGAAAATGAACCTATTTGGAAGAGCTTTGGGCTTGATTGTGACAGTATTGTGCATGATATTTTGCACTGATAGTATAAAAAAGAAAAAATATTCACAAAAAAATCAAAAATTCATAATTGACAATCCCGTGATTGTGTGATATAATTTGTATAGAAATAAATTATATAAATATAGGAGGACAATTATGAAACTGCATTTTTTGGATGAATATATCCCCGGCACAAAGCTGAAAAAAGCAGAAATGGAGAACCTGACCGGTCTTGCATTTCTCAAAAAAGTATTTTTCGTTAGTGAAGGCGTTATGTTAACGCAGATCCGTGATATTTCCGGTATTGATAGCTCCACACTGCAAAACTGGACCAAGCGCGGCTGGGTAGCAAATGCAAGACTCAAAAAGTACAATATGGACCAAGTGGCACACATTCTCATCATCAATATGCTGCGTTCTTGCATGCAGCTTGAACACATTGCGTTCCTCGTACACTACATCAACGGTAGTGTAGAGGATAGAAGCGACGACATCATTACTGACTCGCAGCTCTATGATTATATTTGCCGCATTTTGGAGCATATCATTAACACGGGTGATTGCTCGCTCGAAGAGATTTCGGAGTGCGTTGCAAAGATTACCGAAGATTACGTAGAGCCTGTGGACGGCGCTCGCGAGCGTCTCAACCGAGCTCTTGAAATTATTGTGGTTACTTACTATTCCACACTTCTCAAGCGTCGCGCAACGACTCTGCTCGAAAATCTTGGAGCATAAACAAGTAAAAAAGACCTTTCTGTGCAGAAAGGTCTTTTTGATTTTTTAGTGAAAAATCCCTTCCCGAAAATCGGGAAGGGATAGATAAAATCTTATTTTTTGAGATTTGCTTCAAGAATTGCAAGCTCTTCGTAAAGCTCTGCGGGAACGCGGTCGCCAACCTGCTTGTAGAATGCCTTGATGTTTTCAACGTCCTCAAGCCAGCTCTTGTTGTCGATGGTGAGCAGCTCACGGATGGTATCGATGGTGACGTCCTCAAGTCCTTCAATGTTGATGTCCTCAGCCTTGGGAACAAAGCCGATAGGAGTCTCAACAGCGTCAACCTTACCGTCGCAACGGTCGAGGATCCAAAGCAGAACTCTCATGTTGTCGCCAAAGCCGGGCCAGATGAAGTGACCTTCAGCATCGGTACGGAACCAGTTAACGTGGAAGATCTTGGGAGGATTGGGGATCTTCTTGCCCATGTTGAGCCAGTGTTGGAAGTAGTCACCCATATCGTAGCCAACGAAAGGACGCATAGCCATGGGGTCACGGCGAACAACGCCAACAGCACCTGCAGCAGCAGCG
>CALCTE010000313.1 GCA_937893885.1 uncultured Clostridia bacterium
AATGTTCTAAGCTCGATTATTTTTTGTACCAGAGGTATTAATTCCAGTTAAATCAATTTGTTCTAATGCAGAACAATTAGTAAAAAATGAATAATAAGAAGAGCAAGAGGTTAAATCTAATCCATGCCAGATCACTTCTCTTAAATTTTTACTATCTTCAAAGAAATAAGATAAATCTGTTACTCCTGCAGTATTAATAGGAGTGGCATCAAAACTAATTATAGAATGACAACTACTCACAGGGGCTTGCCATACTGAAGGTGTTGTTCCACCCGTTCTTTTTAATTTTAATTCTGGTAATTTATAACAGCAATAAAATGACATACCAAAATTAGTTGCAGCTCCCCAATCAGCGTTCTCTAAATCTATATCTACTAGTTCAAAACAATCATAACATAAACTATTAGCATTTAAACAACTAACAGGATTCCAATTTTTAGTATCTAATTTAGTAATTTTAGTACAATCGGCAAACATAGCATACATATTAGTTACTTTAGAAACATCCCAATTACCAACTTCAATTTCTTTTAATAGCTCGCAATTGTTAAATAAAGCTTCCATATTAGTGCATCTTTTAGTCACAAAATGTCCAACGTTAATGTCTTCTAATAAAAATAAACCGTCAAACATTCTCTACATGGTAATAACCTTATTGGTTAAAAGTTTTTCTAATCCAGTAAAACTTGTAACTTTGCTCCATCTAGTAGTACTATTATTACCTCCAAAAGCAAAAGAAGAATCTGGATTAGCATAAAAATAATGATAACCATTAATTGATATTATTAAATCTAATTCAGCTAATCTTTCATCCCATATATCTAATTCTAATGAGATATTTGAGAATTTTCCTCGCTTTAATAAATTATTTCTTTGCAATTAAACGTTCTTACATTGAAAACGGTGAAAAGATAAAGTTCATTATAAACGGTATAGAAGAGCTTCCCGTAAACAATACGCAGGATGGTGAGCAAGGCATAAATGACACCGATAGCGACGAGGAAACGACGCCTCCCGAAGAACAGAGCGGGACTGTGCAAGACGATGACAGTATGACTCCTCATGAAAATACCGAATCCGAAGGCGGTGAACAAACCGAGCAGACGGAGACCGAAGAAACCGAGCAGACTCAAGAGGGCACGGGCGAGGAGAGCGCAGAATGAAAGAAAGTGCAACGTTAAATAACCACCGAATTTCCGAGGGTTCGCTTTTAAGCATTCTGAAAAGGAGGTTGAAAGCATGAGAAAAACTCCTAAAACAGAAGAGTTTGAAAGATGTATATTGTGCGGAGCGATAACGGACGTTCCGATATCAATGCCTATAGACCTTCGTGAAAATTACGAGGTCGGCGGCGGGCAAATTTGCGATATTTGTGCGGGAGTTCAGCATGACATTGAAATAAACGAAAAAAATATTTTGACAGAAGAACAGATAATAATGGCAGTCAAACAAAGCATAGAAAACTGACACACAAAAATCAAAACACGGTTTGGGAGTACCAAACCGTGTTTTTGTTATTTCCATATTCCGTTTTTGCCGTAAAAGAATATGCCGTAGCCTTGACCCATAGGGTTGCCGTCTTTGATAAATTTAAGCATATTTCTTTGCAAAGACGTCTCCTTGGGCACGCTGTCCAAATCTTCATTTCGATAGGCTCTGCCGAAAACCGTCGCAAAATTTGCAAAATTTTCGTCGTTTTCGTCTATTACGTTAAAAAGCCGTGCAAACTTTTCAAGATTCCCGCCTTTCTTAAACACGCAGTCAAAATATGGCGGATATATGAGCCAAGAGTGCGTGATAAAGGGCACCGTCTCGTTTTCAAATCTGTCCTTGAAATGCTCATAGCCAAGCTTCAGCGATTTTTCAACTTCGCCCATATCAAGCGGTGTTCCGCCGGGGATATGTATAAGTATTACGCTGTCGCCCTTCTTGATGCCCTTATACTCTACGTCGCAAAAATGAAAATACGGCTCAAATTCGAGCCTTCCGAGCTTTATGCATTGATGGTCGTGGAATATCCAATTCCAAAGCGCGTTTTCAAGTCCCCAAACGCCGTAAGTATCCTTGCATGCTTCAAGGAGTTTTTTCAAAGCCTTCGCGTAGGATTCGAATTTTTCCCTTTTGCCTTGCCTTTCGTAAATCTTACGAAGCTCGTCAAGGCAAGAGATGCAAAGCACTATATTAAGTGTGTATGTGTTGATACCGCTTGTCTTAATTATTTTCTTTGTTGTCTCGTTAAATGCGGCGGTGTTAGGCGAAAGAAGACTCTCGCGTGCTTTTTGAAAACAAGGGAGCTCGCAAACGGACAGATACGCACTTTCCAATATGGGTAAGCTTTCCGACGGGAATCCGAGCTTTTTACAAAGATCTGCGAACATTGTTACTCCTCTTTAGAAACAGGATTTAATGATAGTTTAACATATTTGTATTGCAGTGTCAATTAAATGGGGAAAATCCTTGATTTTTATTTGTTTTTGGAATATAATCAAGCCGTAGACATTCTTTTTTCGGAGGAATCTTATGGACAATGATTTTCCCTATTTCAAAAATACACAGTGTAAGTTTTTCCCTTGCCATAAAACAGACGGAGAATATTTCAACTGCATTTTTTGCTATTGCCCGCTCTATCCTCTAGGCGACAAATGCGGCGGCAATTTCATTTACCTCGAAAGCGGCGTCAAGGACTGCTCGAATTGTCTTGTGCCGCACGGAAAAAACGGCTCTGCTTATATAGTCTCGAAATTCCCTGAGATATCGGCTCTTGCAAAGAAAAAAGAAAAATAATTAAAGGCTCCTCAAAAGGAGCCTTTTTGTTTTATATCGTGCAAAAACAAAGTGAGTGCGAGAAGATCTGCACATCCGCCTGCGGACAGATTTCTTTTTATAAATTCCTCGTCCATTTTTAAAAGCTTTTCGTGCGTTACGCCTTCCGAAATTAAGCTTTGCGCGTAGCTTTTTGCATAGTAAGCACCGTCTTTTCCGCCCCTTTTATATAGGGTGGTATCTTCCACACTTGCGATAAGATGCACAAGACAAACCGACGCTGCATCATTTCTATTGTATCCGTCCGAAAGCATTTTTTCAAAAACGGGTAAGGCGATATTTTTAACGCTTGGAAAGCCCAAAAGCGCCTCACCGCGTATTCCTTTTATTTTGCTCTCAAGATATAGTTTTTCACCTGCGGTTTTACCGCTTGCTTTTTCGAAGTCTTCCATAGCCGACTTTTCGGAAAGCTTTGCGCAGACTGCTAAAATATCTTTGGTTTCGGCTATGGGCTTTTCGGCACTGTAAAGTCTCCCCAAAGCGCCTAAAATGATTCCCAAAGAATATATAGCGCCTTTATGCGTGTTTACGCCGCCTGTTGCGATAAACATTTTTTCTTCTGCTTTAAGCCCCGCTTTTCGTAGGAGCGAAAAGGTTTCGTCAAAAGACTTCTCGGTACTTTCAATACCTATGAGAACGCAGGTTTTAAAATAAGGCTCTATTGCCTCTGCACTTTTTTTGAAGCTTTCGAGGTTCATATCGGCGTGGCTGCCGCAGTTGTTTTTATCGACAAGTCCTGCTTTTGGGGTAGTCTCGACCTCGTCGATAAGACTCTCTTTTGCAAGGAGAGAAATTCTCTCGCTATCTTTCTCTTTGAAATATTCAAGCAAAATATTATTCGTTATTTCGGCTATCTCTTTGACGCTATGCGCTCGGCTTGCCGCGCATTCGCGACCTGCTTTACCGCAGACGATACAGCCTCTTTCGTTTTCTCTTACGAGCTTTTCGCCGCCTTTGCCTATAACGTCCATATCGAAAAGTCTGCCCAGAGCATTTTGTTCTTCAATTCTTGTGCAGATTTTTTTAATTTCAAGCGGCGGCAAGTTCACCGATATATAGCCTTCAGGTCCTGTTTTCAAAAACCTTACGGTTTTTTCCTTGACGTTTTTTTCGCTGACAGCATTTAAAAGCAAGCGTAAGCCTTCGTTAAAGCCTCTCTCGATAAGAAGGGAAGTCTTAACGGGACCTGCGATATTCATTGTGAAAGAAACTATGGGAAGATTATGCTTTTCTATGAGGCTTTGCTGCACTTGAACACGCTCTTCACGGCAGTAAAGCATTTCTTCAAGCGTTACCTTCATTTTATATAATGAGGTCGGATTGCTTTTTCTGTTGTTCATCAAGCTTTTGTAAAAGCCTTTCCGCATTCTTTCCGACGCAGCCGACAAGCATCCAGTTATGGCTGAATCTATCGTAAACAAAGTGATTCAAAAGATGAAAATTTTCTATCTGACCCGTGTGAGACACATGGATTCTCGGTCCCGTGCAGTAATGAAGCTTTCCGTTAACTGAAATATGGCAGTTGTCAGCGTAGGTTACGGGCAGATTTGCTTTTATAAGCTCGTTGACCTTTTGCTCGAGCTCAATAATATCGAACGAGGGCTTTGTTTCGGGGAAAGTGATTGCAAAGCCGTGCTTGACGTCGCCGTGTCCGCATCTTTCCATATCCTCTTTAGGCATACAAGTCTCGCAAAGGTCTTCTGCCGTGTGCGCCATAAGGCGATATGCAAGCGATTCGTAAACAGTCTCGCGTATCTCGGCGGGTTCAGGGCCGAAAAGGGTAGGTCTTGAAATGAGTATCTGCTCGCCAACGCCTATGAGCAGGTTTGCGTTAAATCCGAGCAAGGGATATAAAAGGTCGAAGTGTTCGACGATCACGCGCTTGCCGTTATGAAGCGCTTCAATTACGGCATCGGCAAGAACACTCATTTGTGTGAATCCGTTTTCAAAGCGGACGTCTACGTGATACGTGTGCGGAGTGAAAAAGCCTTTATCCTGCTCCAAAAGAGGAAGCGGGCGCACGTAAACGCCGTCGTCGTCATTGGTTAGCTCAAGGCCGGGGAACATTCCGCGAAGAAGTGCGCTTTTTCCCGAACCTGCCTCACCGATAACGCCGATGAGCTTATCGAAGGGGGAAAGATAGAGCTGGGCAAGCTGCATTCCCAAAGCATACATTCTCTGATGGCCTCTGGGCGCAAAATAACTGCTGAGCGAGTGGTTGGTTTGACGTTCTATCATATTGCCTCCTGTTTAGATGAGTTTATTGTCAATAATATAATTAAAGGTAGATTTCGGCACGAGCTCTTTTGCCGCTTTTAAGTTTCCCTCGTCCAAAAGGCGCCTAAAGTCGCTTGCGGATATAGCTTTTCCGTCTTTTTCAAGGCGCTTTATTTCCTTGACTTCTATATTTTTTTGAGGGAGCAATTTGATAAGCTCCTTGTTATATGAGTTCGTGAGCGGCGAATTTGGCTCCGTGCCGACGTAGCGGTGCGTTATGTTAAATCTCGGCGCAAAGTATTTTGTGAATATTTCGATATCAAGCTCACACTGCGCATTCGGCAAAATTTCCCTATCCTTTAAAAAATAGGTGGGAAAGGTCTTTTGCGATATAAGATAATCTCCCGTAGGTAAAACCGCAACGGTTTCAAGATCGCGCGTTCCGCGACGTACCATTTCAATTCTGTCTTCGGCGGAAAACCTGCTTTTATCCTCGGATAAAACGAAAACGTAAAGAAGCTCGCACTCTTTTGCCGCTTCTTCGATAAGATAGCGGTGACCGAGTGTAAAGGGATTACAGTTCATGACACACGCGCCGACTGTTTTGCCGTTTGCTTTGGCGGGCAAAGACGCGATAAATTCGCCTATGCCGTTTTTCTTGTCCTCCATCAACAATACTTTGTCCGTTTTCGCTATTGGATAGAAGAAAAGCGAAGAAAACATCATTTCGTTTTTCGGCTTTGTGTAAAGGAAAAGATGGCGCTGCCCGCTTGAAAGCGCCTCGTTTTTTAAGGCGGTCAACACGGTTGCTGTGAGCCCCTCGCCTTGTCGGTTTTCCGATACGGCGATACATTTTAGAAGATTTTCACTTATCGAACCGCAGGCAACGAGCTCGTCTTCGTCCCACACGAAAACTGTTTTTCCAACGTTTTCGTCGGCTTCGAGCTCGCATTTTTTTAAAAAAGCCTTCCAAATATTCAGTTTTTCACCCTTCAATAAGGAAACGATTTCAATATCCATAGATTATATCCCTTTCTTTTCAAGCTTATTATACTACATTTATCACAATATGCAAAGAAAAAATTATAAAAAAGCGAAAAAAGAATTGCTTTTTTCAAAATTGTGTTATACAATATCTATTGATTGTTACAGTATCTTTTATCTTAACATATAAAGGAGAACAGAATGGATATTTTAAAAAGCGCGTCGGCAGGCACTTTTGAGTCGAGCGACGCTTACGTTGAGATCTCTCCTGCAAAAGCTTTAAGCGTTGAGATCGAATCGGTCGTAAAGGCACAGTTCGGCGAAGCCATCAAGACTGCTGTTTGCGACGTCTTAAAGGAACTCGGCGTTGAAGCGGCAAACGTCAAGGTGGCTGACAGAGGCGCTCTCGAATGCGTAATTCGCGCTCGCGTCGAAACCGCCGTACTTCGCTCAAAGGAGGAGAAATAATGCGCCGCAGTTTGCTTTTTTTACCGGGCAACAACCCGAATATGCTTATAAACGGAAACTGCCTCGGTGCAGATGCCGTTATATTTGACCTTGAGGACGCCGTAAGTCCAACCGAGAAGGACGCTGCGAGGATACTTGTGCGCAATACCGTAAAATATATGGATTTTCGCGGCTGTGAAATTATCGTGCGCGTAAATTCGGTTGACACCGAATATTTTAAAGCAGATATCGACGCGATACTGCCGTATAGGCCCGCCCTTATCTTGCTTCCTAAAACGAGCAGTGCCGAAGAAGTTCGCTTTGCCGACGAATATATGGCAAGCGTTGAAAAAAGCCTCGGTATAGCGGAAGGCACTGTTGGACTTATGCCGCTTATTGAAACAGCTCTCGGAGTTGAAAATTCCTTTGCTATCGCGACGTGCACGAAAAGAGTAAAGGCGTTGTTTTTGGGTGCGGAGGATCTTACCGCCGATTTACAGTGTAAGC
>CALCTE010000314.1 GCA_937893885.1 uncultured Clostridia bacterium
CCCGACGCTGCTCAACAACGGCTTCGGCGGTCACCGCATCGAAGGTATCGGCGATAAGCACGTGCCGTGGATCCACAACGTCAGGAATACCGATATGGTCATTGCGATCGACGACGAAGACAGCCAGAAGCTCCTCCGCCTCTTCAACGATCCGGAAGGTCTCAAGTACCTCCGCGACGTCGTCGGCGTTCCGCAGGAGACCGTCGAACAGCTTTCGCTTCTCGGAATCTCCGGTATCGCGAACATGCTCTGCTGCATCAAGATGGCGAAATACTACGAGCTCGACGAACACGACATTCTCGCCACCGTCGGCACCGACTCCGCAGTCATGTATCAGAGCCGCATCCGCGAACTCGAAGAGCAGGACGGCGTCTACACCGAGACGAAGGCCGCTGCGGATTACGCAGAGCATCTCCACGGCGTCCGCACCGACACAATGGAAGAGCTCACGTACGAGACGCGCAAACGCGTGCACAACCTCAAGTACTACACCTGGGTGGAACAGCAGGGCAAGGACGTCAAGGAGCTCAACGCGCAGTGGTACGACAAGCACTACTGGACCGACATGCACGCGCAGGTCGACGAGATCGACGCGCTGATCAATGAGTTTAACGAAGCGACCGGCCTTCTGAAGAATCTGTAAGCATCGGAATATATGACAGGGCAGCCTTTCACGGCTGCCCTGTTTTTCTGCTTTCGCGATTATGCGTTCTTCTGTGTTTCGAGGCGCATGCGCTCCTTTTCAAACTGGAGCGTATAGAGCGCGTAATATCTCCCCTGCTTGCTCAACAGTTCTTGATGCGTGCCCTGTTCGACGATCTCGCCTTTGCTCAGCACGATGATGTTGTCCGCGTGCTGAATCGTGGAAAGACGGTGCGCGACGATCAGCATGGTGCCGATGTTCATCATCTTCTCGAGCGAATCCTGAATGAGGACTTCTGTTTCGGTGTCGATGTTCGCCGTTGCCTCGTCGAGGATCATGACCGCAGGCTTATGGATGATGGTTCTGGCAAAGCTCAGAAGCTGCCGCTGACCCGCCGAGAAGTTGTTGCCGCGCTCGCGAACGATCTCGTCAAGTCCGCCGTCGAGCCGGTTGATGAAATGATCCGCGTTGACGTAGCGGCACGCCTCGTTGATGCGATCGTCGTCGATGCCCTCGAGCCCCAAAAGGATGTTGCTGCGGATCGTGCCGGAGAACAGGAACACGTCCTGCAGCATCTGCCCGAAGTGTTTTCTGAGAGACGCCGTTTTGATCCTGCGGATGTCGATGCCGTCGATCAGGATCTCGCCCCTCTGAAACTCGTAGTTCCGGCAGATCAGAGACAGGATGGTCGTCTTTCCGGAGCCGGTCGCGCCGACGAACGCCACCGTGTCGTTCGGGTTCACGTGGAAGGAAACGTCCTTCAAAACCCATTGATCGGGGACGTAGCTGAACCAAACGTTCTTGAACTCGATCTCGCCCTTTACGTTCTCGAGCGCGATCGCGTCGGGCGCGTCGGTCTCGGGAGTCTCGTCCATTATCTCAACAAATCTCTCAAAACCCGTCACGCCGTTTTGGAATTGCTCCATAAAGTTTATAAGCGTCATTATAGGGCTTATAAAGAGGCTCACAGAGAGGAAAAACGCGGAATAGTCGCCGAAATTTATGCTTCCGTTATAGAGAAAAAGTCCGCCGGCGATGAGTATTACAACGTTGAATACGTCCGTGACGAATACCGTCGACGAGTGGAATCTTCCCATAGCATCGTAGGCTTCGCTTCGAGATGCGACGAACTCCTTATTGCCCTCTTCGAATTTTTCCTTTTCTTTTTCGGAATTGTTAAACGCCTTCGTTACTCTGATGCCCGAAATACTGCTTTCCAAAGCTGCGTTTATCACCGCTACGTTCTGTCTGCTACGCTTAAATGCGTTTCTCATTTTTCCGCGAAGGGACATCGTAATGAGAAGCAAAAACGGCACGCAGGCAAATATGATAAGCGTGAGCCAGAGGTTAATGGTGGAAAGATAAACGAAGGATATTATTACGGATATGCCCGAAATTATAAGATTTTCAGGGCCGTGGTGAGCAAGCTCACTTATATCCATAAGGTCGTTTGTCATACGGGACATAATTTTTCCCGTCTCGTGATTATCGTAAAAGCTGTACGGCAGACGCTCCAGATGCGCGAACATATCCGAGCGCATCTGTGCCTGCATACGCACGCCCATAACGTGTCCGTAGTATTGGACGAAGTAATTAAGGAGCATGCGTATGAAGTATATCAAAAGAAGCACCGCGCCGTAAATTATTATCAGTCTGTAGTTTTTATTCGGTATCAGCTCGTTTAGCATCTCGCGTGTCACTATGGGATAAAGCACACCTATCAATGCAATTAAAAGTGCCGCCGCCATATCGAGACTGAATAAGAGCTTATAGGGTTTGTAGTAACTTATAAATCTTTTAAACATATCCACCTGTCAATCAGTCGAAGAAACCGCCGCCGAAGCCTCCGTTATCGCCATCGCCTTGGGCGCCGCCGCCTTGGGTACCACCGCCTTGGGCGCCGCCGCCGTGGTCGCCGCCGCCGACGTTTTCACCGCCGCCATCGGGTTCCTCCGTGGGAGGAGGTGCGTTTAAGTGCTCCGTGCAAATGCGGTTTAAAGGCTTTTCTATATCCTTCGCAATTCCGTAATAAAAGTTCTTTATCTTAATGTTAAAGGTGCGAAGTCCGTAGTAGAAGGGCTGGTCACTGCGCTCGGCATATTCAAAGCTGTCTCCTACTTTTCGCCAAGTATACTGTGCGTCCTCCACCGCGATATATACGGGAAATTCTCTATCGACGTGGATAAGACCGACGCTCTTTACGTTTTCGGAAGGGCAGTTTTTGCAAGCTACAGCCTTCGTCACCGTATCGTAATCTACGCTTACGTGGCATTCGCATTTTTTCTTAGGCTGTGTGCCTGCTATAAAGTAGCCCGTTTCTATACGGTCGCCGCGAAGATCGTTATAGCATGCGGCCGTGGGGATCATTCCACTGTCGATACAATACTGCGCTCTTACTATACCCTTCGTCTCATCTACGGTCTTGAAGGATTTCTTGGGTTCCCCGCTCTTTAATGCGGGGTTAATACACTCGTCGTGAACTCTGTTCATAACCTTATCCCAAACGACGAGCGCGGGGTTACCGGTCGAATTGATTCTCTTGGGCGTGTCGTAACCATACCAAGCACCGCCGAGAAGATACGGTGTGTAACCGACAAACCAAAGGTCTTTTTTATCGGAGGTCGTACCCGTCTTGCCCGCAACCTGCGTCTTGGTGTCTAAAGTTACGGCTGTACCCGTACCGTTTGAAACTACGTTTTGCAAAAGAATATTCATTATGGTAGCCGTCTGCGAGCTTATGACTTCGCTCTGCTCGGGTATCTCATTTGACAAAATTACATTGCCTTCTTTATCGACGACCTTCGTGTAAGAACTGCATTGCGAGAAAATGCCGTCGTTGGGGAATATAGAATATGCCGTCGTAAGCTCTACAAGGTGAGCGCCGTAGGTAAGACCGCCGAGCGCCAAGGGAGAAAGTCCTATATCGGAGAATATGGTGCCGTTTGCGCTTTCCTTGCTTTCAACAAGCGTGGTAATACCGAGTTCCTCCGTCAAAAATCGGAATGATTCCTCGGGCTTTAACATCTCAAGCACCTTTACGGATATGGTATTGAGCGATTGCTGGAGCGCATATTTTACGGTCGTAAGCCCCCTAAATCGCATATTCGCGTTGTTGGGCCAAGGCGTTGTGCCGCCTTTAAATTCAACGGGCGTATCGTCGATGACCGTGCCCCAGGTAATGATCTTGGAGTCGAGCGCGGGCGCATATACGGCAACAGGCTTTATAGTTGAACCGGGCTGACGCTTTGAGCTTGCCGCACGGTTTAATACGCTTCCCTCTTTTTCACCTCTGCCGCCGACCATTCCGAGAAGATATCCCGTATAGGGGTCGATTATTACCATTGCGCTCTGCGGGATTATACCGTCTCCGACGTTGGGGAAGTTCTTATCGTTGCAATACTCTTCCTCCATAATGCTCTGTATCTTGGGATCTATCGTTGCGTATATCTGAAGACCGCCGCCGTTTATGAGCTGTTCTGCAATAGCTTCGGTGTATCCGTATTCCGCCGCGAGATCTCTCTTTACGCAGTCGATCATATAGTCGACGAAATACGAGTTCATGGAGCTATCATTGGTGTTTAAGTTTATCTCGAGGTTCGTGTTGATGGCGTCTCTGTACTCTTCCTCGGTAATGAGCTCTTGATCGTACATTCTGCGAAGCACGGTGTTACGGCGCTCCTTGTTGTTTTCGGGGTGAGACGCGGGATTCCATTTATAAGGGTTTTGCGGAATTGCCGCGAGGGCTGCCGCCTCAACAAGCGTGAGCTGTGAAACGTCCTTCGAAAAATACGTTTGTGACGCCGCTTGTACGCCGTACGCACTTTGAGACAAGAAAATGGTGTTCATATACGTCTCTATGATACGCTTCTTCGTCTCGTATTTCGGGTTCTCGTAGTCGCCGTACTGCTCTTCAAGCGTTCGTTCAAGATAAAGTGCGCGAAGGATCTCCTGAAGCTTACGCTGAATGGTCGCATCGTCCTCGCCCGTTAAGTTCTTTATGAGCTGTTGGGTTATGGTTGAGCCTCCGTAGCTCATCTTAAAGGTCGTGGCAAACGAAAGTACCGCAGAGCCCGTTCGGAGCCAGTCGACACCGCTATGGTTAAAGAAACGCTTATCCTCAATGGCAACAAAAGCGTTTACAACGTGCTCGGGAATTATAAGCGCTTCGTCGCTGTTTTCGGAAGCGTCAATAGTCGCCCAAGTTCTGTTTATCCTGCTCTTTATCTCGCCGAGCTCCTTATCAACACCTACAGTCCTGTCGAGGTCCTTGTAGTCGGTGTAGAATATCGTGCTCGTTTGGTTAAGAGTCGATACGTACGCGCTCAAGTCAAAGCTTGCGTCTATGTTGTCACGAATGAATATCGCAAACGTAGTCGCGACGATACCGCCCGTAACAATGACGATGAGAAGAAGGGTTATGATTATGTTGAAAAAGTATTCTATAAATTTTCTCGTCAAGAATACTATCGCCTTGGCTATCCAAGAAAGCACAGCGCCAACTATACTCAAAACTCTTTTTCCGGTGTTGCTTTTCGTAGAATTGCTTTCCATTTTCTTTTCCTTTCAATATCTGCCTTATACTCGCTATTTTACCCCTAAAATTTGAATAAATTTCATATTTTAGGTGAATAATGAAATAACGAAACTTTAGGAGTATGCTTATGAGTGAACTTAAACATTTTATTATGTGGAGCCTTATTCTGATCCTTTGCCTTATGGTACTTGCCGTAAACGTATTTATCGCGGACAGCATTTCAAAGCTTCCCCAAAAAATCGACGCAGGTCAAATCACCGTGCTTCCCGAAATAACTCCGACCGTAGGCGATAAAAACGGCTTTCCGTATACCGTAATCTACGACGGCAAAACGGTACGCGTTCAAAATGCAAAGGGGACGGAAGTGTACAGCTTCGGACTGACGGGATATACCTTACCCGAAAGCGAAAGAAAGCTTCTTGAAGAAGGCATTACCTTTGAATCTATGGACGACGTTTGGGATCTCATCGAAAGCTATACGAGTTAAGCTATCTTAACACCACGTTCTCTGCGCCGAGCAAGTTTACGAACTCGCCAAAGACGTATTTCGTCACTCCCACGCCCGTTTTAAGCCGAAGCTTTTTGTCTTCTTTTTCAAAGTATACCACAACTTCGGTGCCTCCGTCAAATATTTCTGCCAAAGCCACAGCTTTTTTAGTAAGCTCGGAGCTTTCGGAGGGAAGTCTTAAATAAAGCCTACTTGCTTTTTCGGGCGTTTTGACGTCCGATAAGGTCTTTTTGAAGCTGCCGTTTGGTATAAGCTCAATTATTTTTTCGCACAAAAGCTTCGGCTCTTCGTCGTCATTTTTCTCCGCTTTGCCTATGACGGCAAGCTTTGAACCCACATGCAAAAGCCTTTCGAACTTTTCAAAGAGCTTCGGAAAAACTATAAGCTCCATCGAGCTGTATGCGTCTTCAAGCAAAACGAAGGCCATACGCTCGTTTTTCTTTGTCTTCTTGTCGGTACGCCTCATTAAAGTTCCCGCCAAGGTAACCGTCGCGCTCTCCCCGTCACTTACGAGTTCCTTTACTCTGTCGGGGCTCACAGCACCGAGGTGCGCGATATGGTCGCTGTAGTTTTCAAGCGGACTTCCGGAGAAGTAAAAGCCCGTCATCTCCTTTTCCATCGCAAGAAGCTCCTCCCAAGGAAGCTCCGCCTTTTCGGGATATTCAACGCTTATGCTCACATCACCGCTTTGCGAGAACATATCGAGTTGCCCTGCTATATTTTTGCTGTTTTCCGAATATATCCTGTCAAGAAGCACCTCGTAAACTATAAGTAACACCGAGCGTTTCTTGCCGAATACGTCCAAAGCACCGCTCTTTATCAAGGCTTCAACGTGCTTTTTGTTTATGCCCCTGTCGCTCATTCGTAAAACGAAGTTTTCGAAGCTCGTAAACTCGCCCGAAAACGCCCTCTCGTCTACTATCTTTTGAGAAAAGCCGTCTCCGAGGCTCTTTACTCCGCAAAAGCCGAAGCGTATATTGCCGTCTTCGACGGTGAACTCGTTGCGGCTTTTATTGATGTCGGGGCGCATAACTTTTATGTTAAGGCGGTTGCATTCCGCGATATACGCCGAGACCTTATCCGAAAGTGAGTTCGAAAGAAGCGAGCTCATATACTCTGCGGGGTAATGATATTTCAAATACGCCGTCTTGTAGGCAAGTATACCGTAGGGCGCGGCATGAGATTTGTTAAATCCGTAGTTTGAAAACGTCACGAGTGCGTCGAATATCTCGTTTGACTTTTCAAGCGAAATACCGTGGGCAAGCGTTCCCGTACAGGGACTTCCACCCTCACCCGTCGCATCTCCGTATATAAAATACTTGCGCTCCCTTGCCATCTTTTCCTGCTGCTTCTTCGCCATCATTCGTCTGACTATGTCAGCTCTGCCGAGGCTGTAGCCGGCAAGGGTACGGAATATCTGCATCACTTGCTCTTGATATATAACGCAGCCGAAAGTCGTTTTAAGTATCGGCTCAAGGTCGGGATGCAGGTATTTTATATTTTCGGGATGTTTTCTGTTTTCAACAAAGGTCGGTATGCTGTCCATAGGGCCGGGACGATAAAGAGAAACGACAGCTATTATATCTTCTATGCTCTTTGGACATACTTGACCGAGCACCCTCTTTATGCCCGCGCTCTCAAATTGGAATACGCCCTCCGTAAGCCCCTTTGAAAACATACCGAATACCTTTTGGTCGTCAAGCGGCATATCGTTTACGCTAAAAGAGGGCTCTTTTTCCTTTATTAGCCTTTCGGCGTGATCGACGATAGTCAAATATCGAAGTCCCAAAAAGTCGATCTTCAAAAGCCCAAGCTCCGCAATGCCCGTCATAGTATACTGCGTCGTGACCGTATCGCCGTTTTTTGCAAGCGGCACATATTCGTCGCAGGGACGCGGCGTTATGAGCACGCCCGATGCGTGAGTCGATGCGTTTCTGGGAAGCCCTTCAAGCCTTAACGCCATATCAATAAGCTTTTTTATCTTTGGACTTGTATCACACATATCGCGAAGGCGGCTTGACTGGCTAAGCGTCGCTTCAAGCGAGCTTCCCGGACCCTGCCTTACCGTCTTTGCCACTTCGTCAACCTCCGAATACGGCATTCCCATAACTCTGCCTACATCTCTAATAGCGGCGCGCGCGGCAAGAGTGCCGAAGGTGATTATCTGGCAGACGTGATCTTCTCCGTATCTCGATACGACGTATCTTATAACCTCATCTCTGCGCTCATCGGAAAAGTCAATATCAAAGTCGGGCATACTGACGCGTTCGCTTGTCAAAAATCTCTCAAAGTAGAGCTCGTATTTTATCGGGTCGACGTCGGTTATAGAAATAAGGTATGCGCAAAGGCTTCCCACGCCCGAACCTCTGCCGAGCCCGACGGGTATCCCGTGGCTTTTCGCGTAGTTTACAAAATCCCAAACAATGAGATAATAGTCCACAAAGCCCGTTTCTTCTATGGTAGTAAGCTCGCTTTCTATTCTCTCGGAATATTTTTCTCTGTCTATATCGGGGTCTTTTTCGATTTTTTCATCAAGCCCATCATAACAGAGCTTTCTAAGATACTCTTTCGGCGTAAGCTCACAGCCCGTATCGAATGCGGGGAGCTTATACGTGCCGTATTCAAAATCAAAGTTACACCTT
Source organism: uncultured Clostridia bacterium (assembly GCA_937893885.1). Taxonomy (GTDB): domain Bacteria; phylum Bacillota; class Clostridia; order Oscillospirales; family CAG-272; genus CALCTE01. The sequence continues at coordinate 8,328 of CALCTE010000314.1, forward strand.
TCGGCGATTTTGACCGTATTGTCAAGCGCGTCCTCAAAATCGGGGAGGGCTTCTTCCATCTCTTCTCTCGTGCGAAGATAGCACTTGTCCGTCTCAAACTTAAAGCGCGTCTCATCGTCTAAAGTCGTGCCTGTCTGTATGCATAGAGAGATTGCCTGTACCTCGCAGTCCTCTCTCTTTATAAAGTGTACGTCGTTTGTCGCGACAAGCGGTATTCCAAGCTCGTCTGCGAGCATACGCATACGGTAATTTATTTTTCTCTGGTCTTCAAGACCGTGGTTTTGCACTTCCAAAAAGAAGTTGTCTCTACCGAATATGCGCACCATTTCCTCGGCGCTTTGCTTTGCACCCTGAACGTCTCCCGAAAGTATCTTCTGTGCAACCTCGCCCTTGAAGCAACCGGACAAAGCGATAAGTCCCTCGTGAAACTTTGAAAGAAGGTCTTTATCAACGCGCGGACGCGTGTAAAATCCTTCGGTATATCCCCTCGAAACGAGCTTTGAAAGATTTGCATAGCCCACTGCGTTTTCGCAAAGAAGCGTCAGATGATAGGGAGATACTCTGTCCTTTTTGTCAAAACGTGAGGTTGGTGATACGTATACCTCACAGCCGATTATCGGCTTTATACCCGCCTTTTTGCACGCCTTGTGAAAATCAAGCGCACCGTACATATTTCCGTGGTCGGTTATCGCAACGGCTTTTTGCCCTGCGGCAAGTACCGCATCAGGCAGCTCCGAAAGTCTGCAAATGCCGTCGAGCAGACTGTATTCCGTGTGTAAGTGAAGATGTACGAAATCCTTCATTTGCAGACCCTCCTTTCTTATTTTTTAAGCTTTTTCGCAAGCTCCATTATCTTTTCCATTCTGTGATTCAGTCCCGACTTCGTAATCGGCGGCTCGTGCTTTTGTGCTAGCTGTTCAAGCGACAGAGAGCTATACTCAAGCCGTAGCTTTGCCGTATAGCGAAGCTCCGATGACAGCCCGTTTATAAGTCCGCTATCCATAAGCGCCTTCACAGCCGCCGTTTGCTTTACCGCCGTTTTTATGGAGCGGTTTATGCCGCTGGTTTCCAAATTAAGTCTGCGGTTGGTGTTATTTCGAAGCTCCTTTACCGGCTTTTCGCTCATGAGCTCCAAAACCGCGTTATCCGCCCCGATAAAGCCGAGAAAATTCTCAATACTCGTGCTTTTCTTGTAAAGAAGTACGGGCTTTGTGCGCCGCACCACCACATTAGGCGGAAGCATTATCATCGACAAAAGCCCCCGTATATCCTCTGCAAGTTCCTTCGTTCTTATGCGTATTTCAAGCCTGCTTTCCATCGTAGGCTCACTGACGTATCCGCCGCCGATAAAAAGCCCTTTTAGAAAATACACCGAACAACTTTCGCATGCGTAAACTATTCCCTCGTTGAGTCTGTACGGCTCTCTGAATAAGTCAAAATCTCCGTGCACGAGCGATACGCTTTGCATATCCGAAAGCTCCTTTACGTACATCTTGTGCCCCGCTACGCTCTCACGAAGACTTTTCACCTCGCACTTATATTTTGCTCTTATAAGCCTTTCAAAAAGCTCCGATGCCTTAGAGCTTTCCGAAGAAAATACTATCCTTTCGCCGTATTCTCTGCAAGTAAGCAAAAGCCCGTGCAAAAGCGCGTCCTTACAGCAAGGTGCGGCGTCGTGCTTTCTTTTTTCCGTACAAAGCTCTTTTTTCGTATCCTGTGTAAAAGACATCTTACTTGCCTATATCTCTGTGTATTTCTACACAGTTTTGACCTTTTTCCTTGAGCTTTTCGGAAATTGCCCTCGTTATCGCGACGCTTCTGTGCTTTCCGCCCGTACAGCCTATCGCTATGGAAAGCTGTGCCTTTCCCTCTTTCTCGTAAAGCGGAAGAAGCCCGTCAAGCATGGAAAAAAGCTTTTTCACGAATTCGTGCACCTCGTCGAAGCTGAAAACGAAGTTATACACCTCGTCCTCCATTCCCGTATGGTGCTTCATCGACTCTATATAGTAAGGATTCGCAAAGCACCTTACGTCAAAGACCATATCCGCATCTGCGGGAAGTCCGTATTTGAATCCGAAGCTCATTACCGTAACCGCCATTTTACTCTTTTCGTCCACGCACGCCACTATTCTGTCGCGAAGCTGTGAGGAGCTTATGTGTGCGGTATCAATAACTATGTCCGTCTCTTCTCTTACACTTGCCATAAGACGTCTGTCTTCGGCTATGGCGTCCGACAAAGAAAGTTTCCTTGAGGACATAAGCGGGTGGCGTCTTCTGGTTTGCTTATATCTTGAAATGATGACCGCGTCCGAGCAGTCTACGAATATGACCTTATACTCCGCGCCCGTATTTTTAATGTTCTCCTTTGCCGTCTGAAAGGCGTCAAAACCAAAAGCGTTTCTTGCGTCAAGCCCTATTGCCACCTTTTGTATTCCCACGGAGTTCTTGTCCATAATATCGGTAAATTCAGGTATCAAATGAAGGGGCATATTATCTATGCAATGATACCCGAGGTCCTCCAAGGTGTTAAGCACCGTGGTCTTCCCCGCGCCCGATATTCCCGTTACGATAATATATTTCATGTCGTCACCTTATTATACGAATCTCGCATTCCAATTCCTTGCCCTCTTGTAAGAGCACTTCGTTTTTTACCTTCTCAACGAGTTTAAGCACGTCGTCTCCCGTAGCATTTCCCAAGTTTACTATAAAGCCCGCGTGCTTTGTCGAAACCTCTGCATCTCCCACGCGAAGCCCTTTAAGACCGCATCGGTCAATGACCTGCGCCGTTATAAAGCCGTCTCCTCTTTTGAAAACGCTTCCCGCGCTTGGCTTATCGAGAGGTTGCTTATCCTTGCGCCTTTGCATATAGTCTTCCATAAGAGCACTTATCTGCCCCTTTTCGCCTCTTTCGAGGGAAAGCGTCGTCGAAACGACCGTATATCCGTTATGGATAAACGCACTGTCCCTGTACCCGAAGGCGTGCTCCGACGCAGAAAAAACGGTAAAATTGCCGTCTTTGTCTATCGCTTCGCTCTGCCAACTCCTACTCCTTTTCGATTCCTCGCTGTGCTTCTAGCACAGCTTTTGCGATTAGGCAAAAAAATAACAGCCAAAGGCTGTTATTTTTTTGGTGCCTATTCGCGGAATCGAACCACGGACACA
>CALCTE010000315.1 GCA_937893885.1 uncultured Clostridia bacterium
TAACTGCTTTTAAAAAAGCACCCATTTCCATGCATTTTTCATCTTCAAAATCGACGTATTTTAATATTCGCGAAATTTACAAGCTCTTTTTTGAACGGATACCTTCCGTTCGGAAAGGGGCATTTTTTATGCAGAAAAACATCAAAAAGAAAAGTAATACTGCTAAATGTAAAGACGATGTCATTTGTAATGGTGCGGTGGGGGTGGTATTATGTCGATAAATGAAAAATTATCGGAAAAGAGGGATGTGATTCTTTTGGGTGACGATTTCAGCGGACTCAATGAAGTTTACCGTGAAATTGCGGACGAAATCGGCATTGAAAATACGATGCGTATATTCAACCTGTTTCACGGCACTCAAATATCGTTTCCGAACAGACTTTTTTCGCGGGAACACGTACATAAAGCCATAGTCGAGGAGTATGACGGAAAGAATGCGCTTGATCTCGCGCAAAAATACAACTATTCCGAACGCTCAATATGGCGAATTTTAAAAGAAGGAAAATAAAAAGGAGGAAATATTATGTAAAAATATCTACTTCGTTTCAAGAGTTAGAACAAATTAAAATTCAAAGGAGAATGAAAATGAAAAAATTTTTAGTTTTATTGGTGGTATTGTTAACAGTCGTATCTTTGGCTGCTTGCGGCGGTGGAAAAAATGAGATTCCTAACGTTTTCGGAATAGATTACAACGATGCAATATCTGTATTGGAAGCTGAAGGTTATGAGGTTAAAGCTATTGCGACAAGCGTAGGAAGTATCGCCGAAAAGTTGCTATATCCTTTAGAAAAAGTAGACGCAGGCATCGTTATCAAGATTGACGATTATGTTTTAGACAATAATGGGAATTTAACAAATAATTATGACATTTTATACGGTGATAAAGCAAAAATGGATTCTGTAGATAAAAGCATAGTTATCTATTACGCAAAGGAAGATTATTTAATTGAAAAGGAAAATAGTGAGACGACACCTATTGGTGACGGCTCCACCGATATTGAGGAGCCTGACAACACGGAAAAAGTGCCCGAAAACGATAGTTCTGCTGAAACAGGAAATGACGATATTGATATAATTGACGGCTTGGACGCAGAATTTAAAGCCGCGATGGATGACTACGAAAAATTTATGGATGAGTATGTTGCTTTTATGAAGAAGTACAAGAAAAATCCGAGTGATTTAGGGCTTCTCGTCGATTATGCAAATTTTATGAGCAAATATGCAGATTTTGTAGAAGATTTTGAAAAGTGGGAGGACGCCGAAATGAATGCCGCCGAAACTGCTTATTATATTGAGGTTCAGTCGAGAGTAAGCAAAAAGCTGCTTGAAGTTGCATATTAAGGAGAAGAATTATGAGGAGTAAAACGTTATTAGTATCAAATATTTTGGCAACGCTGTATTCTGTGTATTTGGTTTGGATGTTCGGAGGGGCAATAATCGAAGCGGGCGGAGCAGATTTTGTTGACGCTGTCGGAGCATATTTTGAGTTGGCATTTGATCTTCTTGACATGAGCTCTCCCGCAGTGACGCTCCTATATGTGATTTTGGTATTGCTTTGCATACATATTTCGACATTTGTAATCGGATGTCTTATAGGTTGGATCGCTTATGCAGGCAAAAAAAGCGGTGGTGCAAAATTTGCGGCCGTACTCTATCTTCTCGGCACGATTTGTTTTCCCATATATTTGTTCTGCGCTCTTCCTATTACGATTGTAGGTTTTATCGGCGTAAGCAAACAAAAGAAGATCACTAATAAGATATTATAAATTAACGTATACACTCAACGGCGATGATATGCCAATCATGCGGCTTAGATAAAAAATACAGCACTTGCGAAAGCAAGTGCTGTATTTTTGGTGGAGGCGAGGGGAATCGCTCTCGCCTGTGGGCTCGGTCAGGGTCGGCTCTGACAGTCCACCGGACTGTCATTCACTCCCGACCCGTTCGATTCCCTTCCGAATAAAAAGATTGACACCCCAACCTAACGGTCGAGATGTCAATCTTTTTGGTGGAGGCGAGGGGAATCGAACCCCTGTCCGAAAATCGATCCATACAACTTTCTCCGAGCGCAGATATGTTTTAATTTCCGAGCGCACACGTCACATATCGGGCAAATACGCTTGTAGCTTCATAAATTCATGACCTTCCGCAAAGCTTTGGAAGATTCACGTTCACTGCTTGATGACGCCGAGTCCGCAGCC
>CALCTE010000316.1 GCA_937893885.1 uncultured Clostridia bacterium
TGCATGCTAAATTCTTATTGCGTAACGGTGCCGATGAGGTAGTTTACCCTGAAAAGCAGATGGCAAAATGGGCATCAATGAGATATAGTGCTGACCATATTTTTGATTACATAGAAATAGACGATTCCCACGCTATTTTTGAAGTGTCTGTACCAAAATTTTGGTTGGGTTTGAGTATCGGTCAGATTGATATCAGAAAAAAGTATAATATAAATATTTATATTTACATATCGGTCGGATATGACTATAGGTGATGTGGAGCGTATAAGACCGGCTTCGTATTACCGAGAAAACTCTAAAATCGTACAAAGACATTATCAATTACATAAAAATTATGATGGAGTAAAAAATGAAGGTTGTTTGCGTAGATGATCATTCTGTTATGCTGAAAGGTACCAAGCAAAGCGTAGTGCAGATCCTGCCCGAGGCAAGCATTGTTGCTTTTGCCAATGCGGGCGAGGCGCTTGCTTTTGTAAAAGAGAACGGTTGCGATATCCTGATTGCTGAAATAGAGCTTTCCGGAATGGATGGTCTTACTCTTGCAAAGTGTGTCAAGAAAATAAATTCCAAGGTGAATATTATATTCCTGACGGTTTGCGATGAAAAAGAGCATGCAAAAGAGGTGCTCAAGATCAAGCCGAGCGGTTATCTATTGAAGCCGGCGAAAAGAGAGCAGCTTGAGGCGGAACTGAAAAATCTCAGATATACCGCCTGAGCCGAATGATGGGAGGTGCAATAACATCGAAAGATTAGAGTTTATATGTCTGTGGATTGCGGAGCTTGCTCCTTTAACCGCAACACTGTTTTGCTTAATTTACGGCTTAAAACATTTCTTCAAAAAAGGGAAGCCGCTCTGCTTGCAAAGTCTTACGATGGCAATGGCAAGCCACGCACTGGGAAGTATTTACCACCTGTGCCAAACGCTCACAAGTGAAAATATTGTAGAAGGGTTTACGCCCGCGTACCTCGGTCGCATCGGTTTCTTTCTATTTATACTTACTGCAAGCTACGGACAGCTTGACAGAATCGTTGACGACGGTTCCTCAAAAATGCGAAGCGCAAGAATTATAGCTTTAATAGCACCCCTCTTTGCTGTGCTTTTGTATATTCCAAACGCTGTAATAGAGGATGTGGCGATATCGACTAAGGTTGTATATGCTCTCGTTTGGATACCTGCAATCTTCAGCGTGTATTTCAATTTGAAGCACGCCATCATTCCTGATCTTGACTTTGGCTTTATCAAAGCGATAAAGCCGTATAACATTTTTGTTTTACTGCTTAGCTTCTCAGAACTGCTATCTCTGACCACGTGGAATTATTATTATCCCATCCCGATGGCTATTGCGTCGATAGTATTTGCTGCGCTTTGCATTTGCAGCATGACCTTTGCAAAGAAAGGGGTGAAAAAATGGACAATATAATTTATATTTTGTTCGTATCTATTTTTATCCCAATCTTGCTGATGACCTTGCTTGTGGAGAAGAAATCGCGTTTCCCGATGATATTCGTGTTGGTCGGAATCTTTGCTTCCTTGTTCGCATCCGAGGTCAACGGATATCTATTGCAGATTTTACCGATGGATCAGTATAGTATCACGGTAACCGTAACTCCGGTAAGCGAAGAGGTTTTGAAGGCATTGCCGGTTTTGTATTATGCTATTGTTATATCGGACAAAAAGGAGAAGCTCTTTACCGCATCGATGGCAATCGGTATCGGATTTGCAGTCCTTGAAAATGCGTTCTACCTTCTCAGCTATCCTAACTTTAGTATGCTAAGTGCTGTGATCCGAGCCTTTGGTGCGGGACTTATGCACGGTATGTGTACCTTGCTCGTTGGAGTAGGCATATCCTTCGTTAAAAAGAAACGTAAGCTTTTTGCGGTTGGCACGTTCGGCTTGCTTTCTACTGCAATCGTGTATCACGGAATTTATAATATACTTATTCAATCCGAATACAGTATTGTTGGCGCACTGTTGCCGATCGCAACCTATATTCCATTCGTTATTTGGAGAATTAAGTACAGAAAAATGCATTCTATGGAGGGAAAGAAATGAAAAAGGTATTGTATTTTATTCTGCTTGCCGCTGAGTTGTTCGTTGACGTTCTTTTTATGATGGCGTTGGCTAACAGCTCGTTGTACATCCCCATAGCAATAGCTATTGTTGCTACTTTGGTTGCGCTGATCTGGCTGATTATTTTATTTGCCAAAGCTGAAGACAAAAAGGCAAAGCGAAAGTTCATGTTTGGAATTGCTTTGTCTATGCTGATCCCGCTGATAGTTTTTGCTATTACGTTTGTTGTTGTAGCCGTCTTGTTTGTTATAGGATTTTCCAATTAAGATCATAAATAAAAAGGAGAATTTATATGAAATCTTTAAATGAAATAGGAAAAGAAGCATATGAAAATGCAAAAGCACATAATCGCCTGATCCTTCCGGCCGTTCCAGCCTCATGCCCGCATTTTCATGCCAGTTATGACGGATGCGTTCCACCTTCATTTTTATTCACCACCTGAACAAATCATAATACAGGCGATAGAATATGTCAATATTTCACGGCAATAGTTGCTTGCCAGAACACAG
>CALCTE010000317.1 GCA_937893885.1 uncultured Clostridia bacterium
TATTCCCATTGTGGGCGTTCTTTCCTGGCAGCTTGCGGCGGCGGCAGTTACAGGCTTTATTGCAAAAGAAAACGTAGTCGGCACATTAGCGGTATGCTTCGTAGGACTTGAAAACCTTATCGACGCCGAAGAGCTTTCTATGATGGAGGGCGCGGGAAGCGAGGTTGCGGGAATTATGGCTATAACCAAGGTTGCCGCACTCGCATACTTGATGTTCAACCTCTTTACGCCTCCGTGCTTTGCGGCTATAGGCGCTATGAATGCGGAGATGAAGAGCGCGAAATGGCTTTGGGGCGGCATCGGACTTCAGCTCGGCGTTGGATACACCGTGTCGTACTTTGTTTACACGATAGGTACGCTTATTACCGCACCGCAAAGCCTTGACGTAGTAGCGGCACTTTGCGGACTTGCAGCAGTTTTGGTATTTTTGGCGCTTATCGCACATCTTATTGGAAAAAACGGACAAAAAGCTTTGAGTAAGTGATATGGAAAATTACATTGTAATAGGAATAGTTTTAATGATAGTTGCCGCCGTCACGGTATATATCGTGAGAGCGAAAAAGCGCGGCGAGAAATGTATAGGCTGCCCGTATAGCAAATCTTGCTCGGGCGGCTGTAAAGAACAGAAATAAAGAAATCGGTGTGAACCTCGTTCACCCCGATTTTGCTTTTATTGTTTTTTCATCTGACGTAAAAATAGTATTATCGCGATAACAGTTGCGGCGATGGCGTATCCGAGAACCCACCAAAGATGCGGGAATATACCGTCCAAGTTGCATTTAAGTGCGGCGCGCCCCATTTCTACGGCGTGAACGAAGGGCAGAGCGTTAGCTACGCTTTTAAATGCACCGCCGACGAGCTCTAAATCAAACCAAGCGCCCGAAAGCCATGCCGTGAGGTTTGTGAGAAGAGCTCCGCATATACCGCCGACCTGCTTATCACTAAACACGCTTCCGCAAAGAAGTCCGAGCGCAATGAAAAAGACGGAGGCAGGGATATTTAACAAGACGGCGTAGAGTATATTCACGGAAACGGGAAGTCCGAGAATGACGGCTGTAACGTAGCAGACGATACTTTGCGCTACGGCAATAGGCAAGATAGGGAGCGTGTAGCCGATGATGAAATCTCTTGCTGTAAGCGGTGTCGTGTAAAGTCTTGCAAGAAGCGCGCTTTCTCTGTCTTTGGATATCATAGTAGCCGAGAAAAGCGTCATAAACGCAAGTCCGAATACGGTGATTCCCGGTGTAAGATGTGATATTTCAAAAAGCGGAACGGGCACATTTTTTTGAATAAGCGTGAGAAGCAAGAGCAAAATGATGGGGAAGCCAAGGCCAAAGGCTAAATTCAACGGATCGCGGAGTATCTCCTTTGCGTTTCTGTTTGCAAACGTAAGCATTCTCATTTTGCCTCCCCCTTTACGATACGTATGAAGGCTTCTTCAAAATTATCGGTTTCTGCTTTTGCTTTTATTTCGCCTGCCGTGGCGCATATAAGGAGCTTGCCTTCCTTCATAATGGCGATTCTGTCTGAAAGTATCTCCGCTTCTTCCATATAGTGCGTCGTCAAAATTACGGTCATCTTGCCCTTTAGCGCGCGGATAGTGTCCCACAGTTCGCTTCGCGCGATAACGTCAAGTCCCAAGGTCGGCTCGTCAAGAAAGAGTATGCGAGGATTTGATATGAGCGCCATCGCGATACTTAATCTGCGAAGATATCCGCCTGAGAGATTTTTTGCCTTTTTGTTTATAACTGTATCAAGCCCTAAAAGCTTTGAAAGCTCGTTGATTTTTTTCTCCCTCTCGTCACGCTTTATGCCGTAGACCCCGCACATAAGCACGAGATTTTCCTTTACGGAAAGGCTCATGGCTACTGCTGACTCCTGCGGGGAAACTGCAATCTGCTTTTTTACGTCAAGCGTGTCGGATATGATGCTTTTGCCGCCGAGGAGTGCATCTCCGCTTGTCGGAGAAGTAAGGCAGGAGAGCATCTTTATCGTCGTTGATTTGCCTGCACCGTTAACGCCTAAAAGCGAAAACAGCTCGCCGTCTTTGACGGTCAAGTTTAAATTGTCAACGGCGGTGACGTCCTTGTATTTTTTTGTAAGGTTGACTGTTTTTATAGCGCCCATAGGCTCACTCCTTTACATCAAAGCGCTTTCTCATACCTTGATATGCGTCGCTTATAATATCGCTTATGAGCGCTTCGTCAAGTTCCAAGTAGTTTGTTGCCGTCATCGTTGCGATGCCGTGTACGTATACCCACATTTCAAGGTGAAAAAGCTTTGCTTTGTCGCTGTTAAGCCCCGTAGTGCTTTCGACAATGTCCGATAAGGATTTCGAAAAGGTAATCGGTATGTTTTCTGTGCTGCGGTCACGCATAAATAAAAGCTTGAAAAGCTCCTTTTCCTCTTTCGCAAAGCGGATATACGCCATACCCGTCGCCTTGTACTCGGGGTATTTTTGCATAGCGACCTCTTTTTCCGTGTATTCGCCATACAGTGTGTCCGCGTATTCAAGTACTGCAAAGCGAAGCTTTTCCATCGTTTCAAAATTTGAAAAAATCGGTTGCGTGGAGCAGTTAAGCTTTTTGGCTAATGCCCTTGCGTTAAGCGCCTCCGCACCGTGTTTTCTTACGATAGAAACGGCGGTGTTTATAACGTCTTCTCTCGATATTTTTATTTTAGGCGGCATAGCGCACCTCCATACATATCATTTGTTATATATCACTAGTTATATTATAAAGCGAAAATGAGTTTTTGTCAAGGGGAATTTAGGCAATAGGCATTACAAAACCTCTCTGCAATCTGCAGAGAGGTTTTAGTTTATTTTTTATTCTTTAAAATCTTGTCGGGGAACACCGCCGCGTTTATCAAATCGGAGGGATCTATTTCCAAAGCGTCTGCGATATTGAAAAATACCTCTAACGAAAAGGGGCGAACTAAACCGGGCGCTTCGATAGCGCTGATGTGTGAACGGCTGACGTTAGATTTTTCTGCAAGTTGCTCTTGCGACATACCGCGCATTTTGCGTAGCGCGGCAATAGCGATGCCAAGTTGAATAAATCTATCTCTGTTTTTAAAATCTACTTCTTTACTCATTTACTTTCACCGACCTCTCTACATATAATTATACTTTTTCCTGCTTTGTTTTTCTGTATTCGTTATAAAGCACTTGACTAATATATAAAGCAAAAGTATAATAATAAGAGATAATGAGTGAATTGCGGTGCAATTAAATTAGAGAAAAGAGAGACGGATTATGATAGAAAACACCTGTTGTTTTTTCGGGCATAGAGAGATAACGGAGAGTGAAGAGCTCCGGGAAAAGCTCACAGAAACCGTCGAAAAGCTTATCACGGACGAGGAAGTTGATACGTTTTTGTTCGGAAGTAACAGCCGTTTTGATAAGCTTTGCCTTGAGCTCGTGACGAAAATAAAAGAAAAATACCCGCACGTAAAACGTATCTACGTGCGGGCGGAATATCCTTATATAAACGACAGCTACGAAAAGTATCTTCTTGAGTCTTACGATGAGACTTACTTTCCCGAAAAACTTCTCGGCGCGGGGAAAGCGGCATACGTTGAACGCAATCGTGAAATGATAGACAAAAGCCGCTTTTGCGTTGTATATTACGATGAAAACTACGTTCCTAAAGTGCGCGAAGGGAGAAAAAACGATATGTTAAATATTCCGAGAACTCGCAAAAGCGGCACAAAGCTCGCGCTCGATTATGCCGTGAAGAAAGAACGCGCCATCTACGTTTTTCCTACTGCCTAAATTTGTGCTTTTTTTAAAAATTCGCGGTAGTTTTCTACGGCGCTGTCGGGGGCGGTGAGCTTTATCTTTCCCTCAAACGAGGTAAGCCACGAATAGAATACGGGGCTTAAAACCACCTTGACGGACACTTCAAAATTTCCCGCGCCCTTTTCTTTTTTAAATGCTACTTCCGCTCCGAAGCGGTCGATTATGACTCCCGCGAGGCTGTTTTGGCAAGAGAGTGTTACCATTTGCTCCGTGCCGCCAAACATACCGAAAAGCTTCTTCGAATAGCTTACCACGCCGTCCTTGGGGCTTGTGCTCATATCGCGCGCTTCGTCTAAAATATCAAGATGAAGCATTTTATCGACTCTGAAATGGCGGTTTTCGCCCACCTCGTTATCACGCGCGATGAGATAATAGTTTTCATCGTCCCAAACGAGCGTATAGGGGCTGACGACATACCTTTCACCGCCACGGCGAAGGAGCTTTTCTTTATCCGCGCTCCATTCGAAATATTTAAAGGATATCTTCTTATCCTCCGCTATCGCTCTGTGTATATCGTCGACGGTGTAATATATGCTTTCGTTTGCGGTCTTTATTCTGTCGGCGACGTTTACTTGTCTGTCGAGCTGCTTTGCCTCGTGCTCGCTTGTGAGACTTACTATCTTTTTAATGAGCGCGCGGCTCTTTTTTTCGGTTATAAACTTCGAACTTTGCACCGCGTCGACAAGGAGCTTTAATTCGGGAAGCTCAAAGGCGCGGCTTGCCATATAATATCCCACGGTCTTTGAGCGGCACTTTTCGATATCTGCTCCGAATGCGGTGAGAACGTCTATATCCGAATATATGCTCTTTCGCTCCGCGCTGATACCGCAGGACGCAAGGTGCGCGATTATTTGTTCAACGGTCGCGGGGTGCTCTGCGTCGGTATGCTCTTCAAGAAATCGGAGCACGTACAAAAGCTTCGATTTTTGATTTATACTCTTCGGCATATCAGTGCGCGAGAACCTTTACCCAAAGCTCCGAGAGCTTCTTTTGCAGGTCGTTGTTGAAGTAGAAAAATTCGTCGTTTTCGCGTATAGTTGCGATATACGCCTCGTTGCCTTCGTAAGCCGCTTCCTCTTTCGTGAGGTCGGTGACGACTGCGCCTACGGGAGAGGTGTAACCGACATACTCGGAGTTAGCGTACGCCGCGTCGTAGGTGAGCATAAAATTGATGAACTCATAAGCAAGAAGGGGTGTTTCGGCGTTTTCGGGAATGACCATATAGTCTGTCCATATATTTGTGCCTTCTTTTGGCATAAAGTAGCTCATATCCTCGTTTTCGCTCAAGATATACGCCGCGTCTCCGCTATACACGATAGCAAGGTCTTTAAGTCCCGACGCCATAGAGTCGATGACCTCGTCCGTAACGTAGGAGGGGTCTATCGTCTCGTCCATCTTAATGAGCCAATCATAAGCTTCGTTTATCTCGTCTTCGTTTGAGGTGTTCATCGAATACCCAAGCGCCTTGAACGCCATCATAAACGAATCTCTTTCGGAATCGTAGACGTAGGCTCTGCCCTTTATATCGGGGTTGTGGAGTATGGAGTATCCTTGTGATTCGACAGTCTCCTTTGCAATCTTTGTGTGGTTATATACGATGCCGACGCTTCCCCAGAAATAAGGCACGCCGTAGTCTTCCATCTTGTAATCCTTATAGCTTCCGTAGGGTATATCCTTCGAAAGATTTGCAATATTTGCTATCTTTGACGCGTCAAGCTTCGTGAGCGCGCCCTCATTTATGAGACGCTCGACCATATAATCCGAGGGGATAAGAAGGTCATATTTACTGCCCGACTGAAGCTTCGTGTACATCATTTCGTTTGAGTCAAAAAGCTCAAGTATAACTCTTACGCCGTAGGTCTTTTCGAATTCTTTAACTATATCCTTGTTGATATATTCACCGGGAAGAAATACTTTAAGCGTGGCAGAGCCGTATTTTTCTATCGCCTCTTTTTGCTTTTCATTACTGCAGGCAATAAAAGACGTAAGCATAATAACGATAACGAGTGCAAGGGAAACGATTTTTTTCAATGGTTTAATCTCCTTTTTTAGTTTATTTATGCTCTTGCAAGAGCTTCTTTTTTCTTTTCTCTGTGTTCCTTTATCATCGGAACGACGTTTACGAGTGTAAGCGCAAGCACCACGACGATGATTACAAGCGTGGAAAGTGCGTTTACCGACGGGTTCATTCTCTTTCCCATTGCGTAGACGTATATGGAAATATTCTGAACGCCGTTACCCGATACGAAGTATGAAATAATGAAGTCGTCAAACGACATCGTAAACGCGATAAGCGCGCCCGAGATGATACCCGGCATTATCTGCGGCACGATGACCTTAGTAAGCGCCTGCATAGGCGTTGCGCCGAGGTCCATCGCCGCGTCCATTATATTCGGGTCGAGCCTGCGAAGCTTCGGCGTGACCGAAAGCATAACGTAGGGGGTACAAAACATAATGTGAGCAAGTAAAAGCGTCAAAAAGCCCTTTTCGACGGCAAAGGCGGTGAAAAGCATCATAAGGCCTATTGCCGTAACTATTTCGGGATTTAAAACGGGTAAGTTATTCACCTGCTCAACACAGGTCTGAAGCCATTTTTTTGATTTGGAAAGACCTATCGCCGTTACCGTGCCGACCACCGTGGAAACGACCGTGGCTATAACTGCTATAACCACCGTGTAGAATATGGACATAAGCATATCTCTGTCTGAAAATAGCCTTTCGTACCACTGTAGCGAGAAGCCGTCGAGCTTTATTACGGATTTATCGCCGTTAAAGGAGAACACGATGATATGGATTATCGGCAGATAAAAGAATATGAGCACGAGAGCGAGTACGATTTTAGAAAGAATACCTTTACTTTTTTTCTTCATACCGTCACTCCTTTCCCGCGCTTTCGGGATCCTTATCCAGCTTTTTGGTAAGGAACATCGAAATTAAAATTATTACTGCCATCACAAGCGATATCGCGCTTCCGAAATTCCAAGAGCCCTTGGTAAACTGCGTTTCGATGAGGTTGCCTAAAAGCACGAAGTCGCGTCCGCCGAGAAGGCTCGGTATAAAGAAGCTGGATACCGAGGGTAAAAATACGAGCGTGATACCCGAAATTACTCCCGGAAGGGAAAGCGGGAAGGTTATCTTCAAAAACGCCTTGACGTTTGAAGCGCCGAGGTCGTTTGCCGCCTCTATATAGCTTTTATCCATTTTTGATAAAGACGTGTTTATCTGCAGTATCATAAAGGGTAAGAAGTTGTAGACCATACCCAAAACGACGGCGAAGGTCGTTTCGGTAACTGGTTGGAAAACATCCAGGACTGGGGTATTTCCCGTAACCGTTATTGGGGAACTCCACTTAATATTTGGGAATGTGAAGACTGTGGTGCACAGGAATCTATCGGAAGCCGTGCTGCATTAGCAGAACGTACCGGAAATCCGGACGATGCAAAAGTAGAGCTTCACAGACCATATATTGACGAAGTTACATTCAAATGTAACTGTGGTGGATGTATGAAACGTGTACCGGAAGTAATTGACTGCTGGTTTGACTCAGGAGCAATGCCATTTGCACAGCATCATTATCCATTTGAAAATCATGATTTATTTGAACAGCAGTTCCCTGCAAAATTCATCTCAGAAGCAGTTGACCAGACACGTGGATGGTTCTACTCTCTGATGGCAGAGTCCACCTTATTATTTAATACGGCTCCATACGAAAATGTTATCGTATTAGGACATGTACAGGACGAAAACGGACAGAAGATGAGTAAGAGTAAGGGTAATGCGGTTGACCCGTTTGATGCCCTGCAGACTTACGGTGCAGACGCTATCCGCTGGTACTTCTACATCAACTCCGCGCCATGGCTTCCAAACCGTTTCCATGGCAAGGCAGTTCAGGAAGGTCAGCGTAAGTTCATGGGTACCCTGTGGAATACCTACGCATTCTTTGTACTTTATGCAAATATTGACAATTTTGACGCAACAAAATATGCGTTGGAATATAATAAATTAACCGTAATGGATAAGTGGTTACTGTCCAGACTTCACTCCACCGTTAAGGCGGTAGATGAAAATCTTGACAACTACCGCATTCCGGAAGCGGCCCGTGTGTTGCAGGCGTTTGTGGACGACCTCAGTAACTGGTACGTCCGCCGTTGCCGCGAGCGTTATTGGGCAGCGGGCATGGAAGCGGATAAAATTGCGGCATATACCACCCTTCCCGTGATTGCCCTTCCCATCCAGACTTCCCT
>CALCTE010000318.1 GCA_937893885.1 uncultured Clostridia bacterium
GTGCATAGATTGCGATGTCACGGATGCTTGCATCATCCTCAACATACCAAATCATCGTTACACCTCCTTATGCGTACCTGTTACAGAATAGATCACCCACTCGGCAATGTTCGTTGCATGATCTCCGATACGTTCAAAATACTTGGAAATCATCAGAAGGTCAAGGGCAAATTCACCGTCTGCGTGATTTTCTGTAATCAAAGTAATGATACCACACTTTACGCGGGAAAAATAGTCATCCACGATGTCATCCTTGTTAATAACGTTTTGAGCAAGCTCGACATCCTTTTTGACAAAGGCATCTACACTCCCCGTCACCATCTCGATGGTTGCGCGAGCCATTTCCTCGATCAGTTCCATGCCCTCCATGGTGCGCCCGTTCAGGAAGGTGACGATCTCTGCAATATCCTCTGCCTGATCGCCAATGCGCTCCATGTCGGTGATCATCTTCAGCGCCGCAGAAATGAGGCGCAGATCACGGGCAACAGGCTGCTGGTGGAGTAGGAGCTTCATGCAGCGGCCTTCAATGTCGCGCTCCATTTGGTCGATGGCGGCGCCATTCGTGCGCACCTTATCGGCGAGGGACAAATCCCCTGTGGTAAGCGCTTTGGCAGCAGAGGCGATGGCTTCCTCGCACATAGCACCCATTTCGATGATCTCGCGGTTCAGCTCATAAAGCTGTTCATCAAATCTGTTTCTCATATTAACCAAACCTTCCTGTGATGTAATCTTCGGTGCGCTGATCCTTGGGCTGAGAGAAGATGTCATCGGTCTTGCCGAACTCCACCAGCTCACCAAGCAGGAAGAACGCAGTATAGTCAGATACACGAACTGCCTGCTGCATATTGTGGGTCACCATGACGATGGTATACTTTTCCTTCAGCTCCATCACCAATTCCTCAATGCGGGAGGTGGAAATGGGGTCGAGAGCGGAGGTAGGCTCGTCCATCAGCAAAATCTTGGGCTGCACAGCCAACGCGCGGGCGATACACAGACGCTGCTGCTGACCGCCGGACATACCCAGGGCGTTCTTTTTCAGTCGGTCCTTGA
>CALCTE010000319.1 GCA_937893885.1 uncultured Clostridia bacterium
CGGCTGTTTAGGAGTATGTTTCGAATCGGGACGGCTCTTGCGCAAAACATCATGTAACACCTGATTCATCACAAACAAAAGCATCGTTGCTTTTTGCTTGTCGGACATCTCTGCAAAGTCATCACGCTTAGTTAGAGGCTCAATATGTTTCCAAACGATCTCCCATACCTGAGACGCATATTTATCGGCAAGCTTTTCTTGGGCGGGGATATCTCCAAAGGCATCCTCATATCTTTGCACGAAGCAACGGGTGTAGACAAGTCCTCCCGAGGTTCTGCCCATCAGCTCACCTTGAATCAAAACATCAATGATAGGCTCAATATATGCGCTGGGCATACCCATCGTATCGGCAATACCGCGCACAGACACGGGATTTTCGTATGCCAAATTCAAAATGTTGGCTTCAATATCCGAATGCATAAGTGAGAATGGTTCGCCATTAAGTCCGCCATTGCCCCATATGCCAATGGATGCTGTTTTCGGTTCATAACTGATCTGCGAATATTTTTCCATATTTTCAAGTCCCTCTTTGATCTGATCTCGCGCCGTTGAAAGACGGGATAATACCGTTCCGCGCGGAATGCCAAGTTCTTTCGAAATCTGTTCTACCGTTTGTCCGTGAACGTAGTGGCGCACCGTTACCTCGCGATAAATGCGAATAAGGCGACCGATCTCGCGGCGTACCGATTCGTATTCCTCGGTCTTGCGCTCGACTTCTTCTTGTTCCTCGAATTCATTGTAGGTCTCGCTGATAGCACCGTCGGTGTATTCTACGTATTCTGACTTGTACTTTTCACGAAGCCATGCATTGTGCTTGTTCTTGAGAACAGCAGACAAAAAGCCTTTTGGGTATTCGATGCTTTCGCCCTTGCTGATTTTCACGATCAAAACCGTAAGCGTGTCCTGTACCAAGTTATCAATGTCCGGGCAATCGTTATATTGCTTTTCAGCAAGACGATAGAGGTATTCCAAATATTCACCGCACTGCTTCTCAAAATCCTTGTCAAATCCGATCATAGAGGTTCCTCCTTTCTGCCATCATCGGCTGTTTTCACCCTATTAGTTGCAGAAAAATATGGTTGATTCGCTGTTTTAATAAAATTATAGCATAAAATTGTGAATATGTCTACAACGAAACCGCCGAGAGCGACCAAATGACTACTCTCGGCATATTTTATTACTTTTGAATAATAATCGTTGTTAGCGACTTCTTCTGATCTTCCGTGGGTTCTTTTAATTTACCGTTGGCAATCAAGGTTTTAATACAGTGCAGTATAAACCACCCATCACTATAAAAAGTATATTGGAGACCGTATTTTTTCATGGTTTGCAACTGCTTTGGGGTTTCTTTAAGAACTGCATCGACATATGCTTTTTTCAAATTTTCAAACTCGGTTCGATGCTTTTCTTTTATATGGTCACCGATCTCTATAAGCTGTCTGTTTATTTCTGCATCAGAAAGACAGAGGCAGCGGAATTTAATTTTATAGTCTCCCAAATCTTCACTGGAAATAAAACTGTCGCCAAATCCTGCGCTGACATCACTCAGCAATCCACGTTCCCGTGTCAGCAATGAAATATATCCTTTTTCACAAAGATACGCATAGCCTTCAGGGGATAAAGTATCATCATTCAAATAAATATTTGACTCATTATTGTTATTATCATTATTTCTATTTTCATTGTTCATATCATTTGTCATATTATTTCCAGCATTTTCTATGCTATTTGTTGCATTTTTTGAAGCT
>CALCTE010000320.1 GCA_937893885.1 uncultured Clostridia bacterium
CAAAAGCGACAGAGAAGCTCTTATAGAAGGCATAAAGGACGGTACGATAGATATGATCGCAACCGACCACGCCCCACACAGTCTTGAAGAAAAGTCAAAAGGGCTTTCGGGAAGCAATATGGGAGTCGTAGGTATAGAGACGGCCTTCCCTCTCCTTTACACATATCTTGTAAAGGAAAACGTGATAAGCCTTGAGAAGCTTATAGAGCTTATGAGCATAAATCCGAAAAAACGATTCGGAATACCCATAAGCGAACACGATTTCTGCGTTTGGGATTTAAGCGAAAGCTACACAATAGATTCAAAAGATTTTTTGTCGATGGGAAAAAGCACTCCGTTTGAAGGCTTTAAGGTCTACGGTAAAAACGTGCTCACGTCGGCAAAAGGAAAGATAATCGGGAGGATATAAAAATGGCAAAAAGAACGGACTTAAAAAAGATACTTATAATTGGCTCAGGCCCCATCGTCATCGGTCAGGCGGCTGAATTCGACTACGCGGGAACGCAGGCTTGTCTTGCGCTTAAAGAAGAAGGCTACGAGGTAGTACTCGTCAACTCCAACCCCGCTACGATAATGACGGATACTTCCATCGCGGACAAGGTATATATGGAGCCTTTGACGCTTGAATACGTAGCAAAAATAATACGTCACGAGCGTCCCGACGCCATCGTTCCCGGTATCGGCGGTCAAACGGGTCTTAACCTTGCGATGCAGCTTGAGAAGAAAGGCGTTCTTGCCGAGTGCGGCGTTGAGCTTCTCGGCACGAGCAGCGAAAGCATTGAAAAAGCCGAAGACAGAGAGCTTTTCAAGGAGCTCTGCCAGTCCGTAGGTGAGCCCGTTATCCCTTCGGAGATCACCTACTCATTGGAAGAAGCTAAAGAAGCGGCTCTGCGTATCGGTTATCCCGTAGTTTTGCGCCCCGCGTTTACGCTCGGCGGTACAGGCGGCGGCTTTGCATATAACGAAGAAGATCTTGTTGAAATAGGCACAAATGCATTTAAGCTCTCCCCTGTTCATCAGGTTCTTATCGAAAAGAGTGTAAAGGGATATAAAGAGATTGAATTTGAGGTTATGCGTGACTCCAACGACCACGCCATCACCATCTGCGGTATGGAAAACATCGACCCTGTCGGCGTACATACGGGCGACTCTGCAGTTGTAGCTCCCATTCTCACCTTAAACGACAAAGACCTTAAGATGCTCAACGACAGCGCCATAAAGCTCATCAAAGAGCTCAAAATAGAGGGTGGCTGTAACGTACAGTTCGCGCTTAATCCCACAAGTTCAGAGTATTATCTCATAGAGGTAAACCCACGTGTTTCCCGCTCCTCCGCACTTGCTTCAAAGGCAAGCGGTTACCCCATCGCGAGAGTTACGGCAAAGATAGCCGTGGGTATGGCGCTTGAAGAAATTGAAGTTGCAAATACGACAGCCGCATTCGAGCCGAGGCTTGACTATATCGTTGCAAAATTCCCACGCTTCCCCTTCGATAAGTTTGCGTCCGCAACGAATAAACTCGGCACGCAGATGAAAGCTACGGGCGAGGTCATGGGAATCGGTGCAACTCTCGAAGAATGTATGCTCAAATCCGTGCGCTCTCTTGAGATAGGCGTTTGCCACTTATGGATGAAGAAATTCGATACGATGAGCACGAATAACATCAAAGAATACATAAGCGAGTTCAGAGACGATACCATTTTCGCTATCTCCGAGCTTTTCAGACGCGGAGAAAGCGTTGAGAGCATACACGAAATAACGGCTATTACGGAATATTTCCTTGAGACGATAAAAGGTATAATCGACTTTGAAAAGGTTATCGCGGAAAACAAGGACAGCGAAACCCTTAAAAAAGCAAAGAAGATGGGCTTTTCAGACGCATATATAGCAAAACTTTGGAAATGCACGGAATTAGACGTAAACGCATTTAGAAAACAAAAGGGCATTAAACCTGTGTTTAAGATGGTTGACACCTTGCATAGCGGTGCGTATATACCATATTTTTATTCAACGTACACGGGCGAAAACGATTCGATAATTACAAGCAAAGAAAAAGCAGTCGTTTTGGGTAGTGGACCTATAAGAATCGGTCAAG
>CALCTE010000321.1 GCA_937893885.1 uncultured Clostridia bacterium
CATTTTCAATCTAAAATAAAATACGGGCGGCTTGTTTTCACAAGCCGTTTTTTCTGTCGGTTATCAACTATTTTATTGGGTATTAGACCTTTCATTCAAAGTTATCTATTTTGCCAAGTTCTTATTCGATAATGTACAGTTTTCCTTCCGCACACGTTATCTTCACGCCTGAAAGTATCGGGAAGCTGTAGCTCTCCCCTTCTTTCAAAAACGCGGTATGAAGCACAAGGCTTCCTTTATCTACAATTCCGTGCGAGTTTATTATTTCGTCCTCGTAGCTTTCGTCTTTTTGAGTCACCTTAAACGTTTTTTCTGCGTAATCTATCTCATAATCATAACAGCGCTTAGTAAGTTCTGCCTTTATCTCTACGCCGTCGGCATAACAAAGCCCGTATTTGTCTTGGAGCGTGAGCACATATTCCCTCTCATACCACATCGCGCCTTCGTTTTCCTGCCACGAATCTGTTTTTTCCAGTTTGAAATAATCCCAGAAATTTTCCGGTGAGAGTGCGTGCTCGGTTATCTGCTCATCTCTTACGAAAAGATGTCCGTCAAGCTCAAGGCGTATTTTTTTATCCTGCACCAAAACGTTACAGTAAAATGCACCGTCACCGATCTGCACGCGCACGCCTTCTTCGCCGTAGTTCCAGCCACCGATTTCATCTCCAAGCTTTGCTCCCGTTTTGGAAAGCACGAGCTCGTCGCTATGGTCACCTACGGGCTTCCAAGTGCCGTAAAGATCGCGGGCGCTTATATTTTGCAATATTTCTCCGTCGCTCATTTCCGAAAAGTTCTTGTTTGCACAGCCAAGTGTAAAAAGCGCGGAAATGACAAGTAATAATATAATTAGCTTTTTCATAACCGTCCTCCGTACCAAATATATACGATAGCAACACGCCAATTATACTATAACTGTCAAAATATGTCAAGCCACCCCGAAATCGAGGTGGCTTGTTCGTTTGTTATTTGATTACGGTCTTTGACCGAGTCCGCCTTCCAAGGTAAGCGTTTCGCCGCTCATATACTTAAAGTCGGGGCTTGCAAGCTGTACGCATACTCTGCCTATCTCAAGTTCGCTGTGTCCGAAGTGGCCCATAGGCGGCATCTTTACGTTTGCATCAAACGCCTCGGGATTGTACTTCTTCCACATTTCAAGCTGTGACGTCCACGCGAGAGGACAAACGACGTTTACGTTGATTCCGTCGGGGCCCCACTCCGTTGCGGCAACTCTCGTAAGACCTCTGATGCCTTCCTTTGCAGCGGCATAAGCGCACTGTCCGAAGTTACCGAAAAGTCCTGCGCCCGATGCGAAGTTGATAACTGAGCCACGGCTTTCTTTAAGATAAGGATAGCAAGCCTTCATATAGTAGAATGCTGCATAAAGTCCCGAATAGATAGCGAGGTTGAACTGCTCTGTCGTATGATCACAAAGTCTTACGCCCGATGCAGATGCCTGTGCATTATTGATGAGAACGTCTACGCCGCCGAAGGTCTCGACCGTCTTTTCAACTACAGCCTTTGCTACTGCCTCTCCGTCCTCATTTTCATTTATATCTGCGGCGATAACGAGAACCTTTACGCCGTAAAGACGCTCAAGCTCTTCTTTTGCCGCTTCAAGCTTTTGCATATTTCTTCCGGTGAGCACCAAGTTTGCGCCCTCTTTAGCATAAGCTATCGCGATACCGTATCCGATAGAACCTGCGGAGCCGTCCTCAAGGGGAGTTGCGCGTCCGCCGCCGGTGATGATTGCTGTTTTACCTTTTAAAAAGCTCATGATTTTCTCCTTATAAAATGAAGTTTATGGGAAATTCTCCCACCAAAATTATAAAGCTATTTCAAAATATTGTCAAGTAAAATGTTAGGAAAAATGTAGTTTGCTTGAAGAGCAACATCGTTGATGTTAAACATCACATCATTTGCAACTTGTTGCAACATCATTTGAGGCAACGCCTCAACCTCGTTCATTTGTGCCACGAGCGGCAATGATGTTGACCTAACGGTCAAATGATGTTGCGTGTGCCACGCAAACGATGTTGTGCCTATCGGCACAAATGAAAAAATCCAAGCCGATAGGGCTGTACCCTAAAGGACAGTTTTATCTGCCGACAGAAAACGAAAACCGCAGATTGATTTTCTGCGGTTTTTGTGTTATAATAAAAACAATAATCTTAAAGAGGACAAGGAAGATACTTATGATAGATGTGATTGAACATTATAATAAGCTAATTGACGAAAATAATGACCCTGCTCGTGATCCTAAACCTTTGAGAGATTATATGGATAAGTGGGACGGAGAGAAGTTTATCGAGAGTATGCAGCTTGATAAAAGCAAATCAGCTCTGGAAATAGGAATCGGAACAGGGCGACTTGCCATAAAAGTTGCACCAATTTGTAAAAGCTTGTGTGGAATAGATATTTCCGAAAAGACAATTGGTAGAGCGGCTGAAAATCTATCAACGTATCGAAATATAAAGCTTATTTGCGGTGATTTTATGTCTTGTGAATTTGAATCACAGTTCGATGTAATATACTCATCATTAACCTTTATGCATATACAAGATAAATTATCAGCTATACAAAAAATTGCTACTTTGCTGACAAACAACGGACTTTTCGTTTTATCAATCGATAAAAATCAGAATGAGTATATCGATATGGGAGATAGAAAGATAAAAATTTATCCCGATAACCCTAACGATATACGTAGTTATCTTTCAATATCAAAGTTCAAAATCGTAAATGAATTTGAAACAGACCACGCATATGTAATGGTCAGCACAAAAGCCTCCCTTGTGTAAAGGGAGGTGGCACGGCTTGCCGTGACGGAGGGATTGTAATGCAGAGAAAACATAATAAAGACATCGTACCAACCGCAAAAATGTTGCGAAAGAATATGACTAAAGAAGAGAAACACCTTTGGTATGATTTTTTGCGCACCTATCCCATTCGATTTTCTCGTCAGAAGGTTCTCGGAAGGTATATTGCAGATTTTTACTGCGCAGAGGCAAAGCTTATTATAGAGCTTGACGGCTCGGAGCATTATACCGAAGAAGGAAAACAACACGATGAAGAAAGAACCGCTTTTCTTGAAGAATACGGATTAGCAGTTATCAGAATACCTAATACGGAAATACATAAGAATTTTCGGGGTGTTTGCGAATATATTGAACACCTCGTGGAACAATCCCTCAGTCAGCTTCGCTGACAGCTCCCTTTACACAAGGGAGCCTTTTTTATGTTCACCTATAACTTGTCAATTTTCCTGACAAGCACTGCATTTGTGGACACAAAAGCAAAATACGGCATACCTCTTTCGAAATATGCCGTATTTTTGAAAACT
>CALCTE010000322.1 GCA_937893885.1 uncultured Clostridia bacterium
ATGTATATTTATCACTTTGAATAACGAATGAGAGAAAACAGGCGGCATATGCCGCCTGTTTTCGACTTTATCTTTGCAATACCGATTTTTATTGGTTATCCAGCACGGATCTGGCAATCTCTACAGACTGCCGGGCATCCCGTGCATAGATGGAGCCGATACTCTCCGCGTAATCCGGGGTGACCACCGCGCCGCCGACCATGATTCTTGTGTCGGGCGCGTTTTCGCGCAGAAGCTTTATGGTTTCTGCCATTGCAGGTACGGTAGTCGTCATCAAAGCCGACAGACCGACGAGCTTGATGTTATCCTTTTGCACCGCAGAGAGTACCTTTTCGGGCGGAACGTCTTTTCCGAGGTCGATGACTTCGTAGCCGTAGTTTGAAAGCATCGCTTTAACGATGTTCTTTCCCAGATCGTGTATGTCACCCTTGACTGTTGCAATAAGTACCTTGCCCTTTGTCTTTTGAGCAGTTCCGCTTTTTGCCAAAGCTTCCTTAATTTTTGCAAAAGCCGCTTCCGATGCTTCTGCAGCCGTCAAAAGAGAGGGGAGGAATATCTTTCCTTTTTCAAAATCTTGTCCTATAGTGTTAAGTGCGGGGATTATATCTTCGTCGATAACCTTTGCCGGATCTTTTTCTTTAAGCTCTGCTGCCGCAAATTCCGCCGCTTTGTCAACGAGTCCGCGAACTATTGCGTCTTGCAGAGTTTGTACGGCGTTACTGCTTTCAGTGTCGGATACGCAAGAGATATATTTTTCGCAGTTTTTGTCCATGCCGAGTATTGCAAGTCGCGCAAGGAAGGTCTTTTTCATCATATCGGAGAGGGGGTTCATAATAGCGCCCGAAAGACCTTTTGCCAAAGCTTCGGTGAGGAATACGGAGTTAATAAGGTCACGCTGGGGAAGACCGTAGCTTACGTTTGATATGCCGAGCACCGTCTGTACGCCGAAAGTCTCTTTTATTGCAACGAGAGAATCGAGCGTTACTTTGGCGGACTTGGGATTTGCCGCGACGGTCATCGCAAGCGTATCAAAAACGATGTTCTTTCTTGCGATACCGCAGGCTTCCGCAACTTTTATAATGCGAGATGCTATTTTGACTCTGCCTTCAACGGTTTCGGGAATACCCTTTTCGTCAAGCGTCAAAGCAACCATAACGCCGCCGTATTTTTTA
>CALCTE010000323.1 GCA_937893885.1 uncultured Clostridia bacterium
TGGGGACCTTACGATTTCAACCTGTTCCATCTTCCCGAAGAAGAGAAGGCAAAGCTCAAGGGACTTCCCACGTCGCTTCCCGAAGCTCTCGACGCACTTGAAGCTGATAACGATTACCTCACCGCAAACGGAGTATTCCCGAAGGAGCTTATCGCAAATCTCATCAAGACCAAGCGCGCTGAATGTATGGAACTCTCGAAGATTCCTCATCCCGCAGAATTTGAGAAGTATTATAACCTTTAATTTATGCAAAAATCCTCGGATAACTCCGAGGATTTTTTTGCCCGATATTGACATTTATGGGGAAATGGGGGGAATATGGTATAATAAAGATAAAAGCGTAAGATATGCTGGTACTATAATAATCAAAAGGAGAGTGGCTTATGAAGAAACTTTTTGAAAAAATGAAAAGCGTAAGCATTATCACTTATTTCTTTATTGCTTTTTTAGTATGGCTTTTTATCTTTGCCCCTCTGGACGCAAGTGATTATTATTTGAATTCCAATATTCCGCTTACAGAAACGCCTATCGTTGCACAAATACTCGGATACGGAACGATAGTACTATTTATTACGTTACTGATTACTGTATATTCTTTCGTCTTTCCGCTTTTGCGTCTTATGACAAGGCGTATAGGCTTGTATATTCGCCTGCATTTTACAGCCGCAAGACTTGGATTTAAATTTAAGTTAAAACGCATTCCGCTTACTTCACTTTTCGGCGTAAAAAACAAGGAAGATATATCTATTGTCTGCGGAGATAAAAAATATTTAATACATTTCGTTGACGTTGTCGGCCGCGCAAGAGTTTTCACCTTAATAGATGATAGAACCTATGAAGTATCGAAAACAGGATCGGGTGATGTTTCACAAATGCCACTTGGTGCGGCACGTATTGTTTCCACTGATAGAGTCATATTAAAAGGTTGCCGTAAAAGGATACCAGAATTTGATGAAAACGCAGGTGAGCATATTATTTTGCTTGATCCGCCCACTATGGAAGTAAGATATATTGACGGCGGCGTTCCTAAATTCTTGTACGGCGGGTATAAAATAGGAAATATTACTTACTACGAGGCGGGAAATTTTATTGATCTTTTAAAAAAATCTTGACAGACGATATTTCGAAAGGATTTCATTTATGAACAAGCAAAAAGACAGAGGTAAACTGCTTTGTATATCAGGCCTTCTGTGCCTGCTTTTAGCACTTGTGCTTTGGGTATATTTTGCAGTGCACTACGCGCAGTACTTTTCTTCTGCAAACTCGGACGGTATGTCAAAGCTTATGTATGAAATAAGTCTTGTCTTTGAAATATTGTTTATTGAACTGATTTTGTCGATAGGCACGGTGCTTTCTTGGCTCGGTTTTAAATTTACACATAGCGAAAAACTGAAAAAGGCTTCAAAAATTATTTTAGTAATTTCTATGGTGCTCTTCGGTGTCGGTATTTTAGGGGTAATATATTTACTTTGTTTTTAAAATAATATAGAAAAAAAAGATAGCAAACAAAAAACTGAAGATTCAATTTCTAAAAGATTTGAGCAAGAAAAAAAAAGA
This sequence comes from uncultured Clostridia bacterium, assembly GCA_937893885.1. Classification (GTDB taxonomy): domain Bacteria; phylum Bacillota; class Clostridia; order Oscillospirales; family CAG-272; genus CALCTE01. The sequence goes on from CALCTE010000323.1 coordinate 1,558, forward strand.
AAAGAAAAAAGCCAAAATACAAAAACAGGTGCAAATATAAGGTCAAATAATCAAATAAGCGGAATGCTTGATATCGCTTCATTAAGTCAAGCGGAAACCGATGCTTATAACCTTTATACTCACTATGCTAATAAGGGTGTAAATGCCGAAAATATAAGTGATTTACAGTTAGGCAGATTACACAGTATGGCTAGGGCAGATGCACAAAGCACCTTGAATTCAAGTAAGGCTACTGCAGAACAAAAGGCAAGTGCCAAAAATACTCTTAATGATTTGGCGGCATATATCCAAAATAAATCTGTTAAAAACCTTGGCAAGAAAAATATAAAAGAATTTTATGGTGATAAGGAAAGAACTACTGCCTTAATTGAAGAAGGTTTGGAAAGCGCCGAAAACACTGAAAGCTATAAACTGGCTACAAAACTTAAAGCCAAAATGGATAATGGTGAAACTATTACCACAGAAGAACTTGCACAACTAGCGGATG
>CALCTE010000324.1 GCA_937893885.1 uncultured Clostridia bacterium
GAGAGACCTGAAACAGATCCGAAAGCCGCATAAGCATCCCCAATTCCGGAACGCTCCTGCCGTTTTCCCATTTGTATACCGCCCCAACGGTCACCCCCAGGGCCTCCGCAAGCTGCTCCTGGGTCAGCAAACCCGCCTTTCTCAACCGTTTGATATTGTCTGCGATCTTCCTGTTCATACAAACCCTCCGCTCTTAACCGTAGTATACCACACAAAACGGATCCTCGCAACCCACTTCCGTTACAATCCGACTATATTTTTTTATACCGTCGGTATGGGTTCCCCGCAAAAAGCAACGGCAGGAACAAAAGTCCTGCCGTGTGGATGAATTTTGAAATATTTTAAGCTTATTCAACCGTCTTTTTCATCGTGCCATTTTTCAAGAACAGCTTCCACCTGTCGGATCAACTGTTCCTTATCGGGCATATACAATACATACTTTGAAGCGAAGATCTGATTGGACAAACCGCCGAGAGCATACTGGACGTCAAAGTTACCCTTGTCGGTACAGAGAATAATACCGATGGGCGGATTATCGTCCTCGTCGTTCACTTCATTTGCATAGTAGTTCAAATACATATTGAGCTGGCCGACGGCTTCCGGCATGAGCTTCGTCGTTTTCAGTTCGAGCAACACGTAAGAACGAAGGATCTTATTGTAGAACACCATATCCACATAATAGTGATGATTGGAAAAGGTTACCCGTTGCTGCGTCCCGACGAACATAAAGCCTCGCCCGAGTTCAAGCAAAAATTTTTCAATCTGCTCTACGAGGGCCTTTTCAAGGTCGCTCTCCATCATCGGCTTATCTTCGGGCAATCCAAGAAACTCAAACACGTACGGATCGCGAATGATGTCTGCAGGAACGGAAATTTCGTTGCCCCTCAAAGCAAGAGACAACACCTTTTCTTTGTTCGCCTCACCGCTTGAAAGTAACAGCCTTTCGAAAAGAGAACTTTCAATTTGTCTTTTCAACTCTCGTACGGACCAATTGGCATTGACGGCTTCCTTTTCATAGAAGCTACGCTTGTCCGCGTCCGAAATCGAAAGCAATTCGCAATAATGGGACCAACTCAATTTAACAGACGCCGTCTGTTGAATTCGATACGTTTGGTAGAACCGCCGCATAAACTGGATGTTTGACACGGAAAAGCCTTTGCCGAATTCTCTCGTAAGTTCTTTGGACAACACTCTGAGCGTCTGTTTGCCATAATCTGCCCGCGCCGCATCGGATTGCTCATGTTCGCAAATGATGCGGCCGATATTCCAGTAAGTGTTCAGAAGCTCGTTGTTTATCTGCCGTGCTACGTTGCCGCGCGCAACATCCAAAACAGTTTTAATCTCTCGCAGAAGGGGAGATAATTCCGACGTGAGCCTCAAGTCTTTCTCTGCCATATATACAAACCGCCTTTCGAAATAACAACTTTATTATACCACAAACTTCGCGTTTTTCAACGTGTCGAAAACCATCTACGAATCAATTACTCCTACCTGGTAGTCGTCCTCATAAACGATCTTGCCCACATAATTTGTATAAACGATATCATAAGGAATGTCGTATTTATCCAGCAGATCAACAAGAGGCTGAATATGTTCCAGCATTTCGGAAGACGCTTCCGTTTTGAAATAGGTGATCGCTCCTTGAGGATTGTCGTTGTTTTCCCCGTAGAAGGGCGGTTGCGGTAAATGATCAAGAAACCACTGATGTGTTTCGTCATACAGCTTAACGTCTTCGGGACTATAAATATGATCGCGGATCCTTCGCCAATTCAAAATAAAGATTCCCACAGGCTTTTGCGTTTTCCAAGCAATTTCACGCCCTTGTATTCTGACGTATTTCGGCAGTTTCATGATGCTAAAGACCCCTCTTTCCGTTTCGGGTATCAAATCGGTATCATTTACGGTATCAACGTATTGACGTTTGCAAAAAGTGCCCGAAAACGCAAAGATTTTCAGGCACTCGTAAGCCGGTTGGTATTATTCCCACTCAATCGTCCCGATGGGCTTGGGTGTGAGGTCGTAGAGGACGCGGTTGATGCCTTCGACCTCGTGGGTGATGCGGTAGGTGATGTGGTGCAGCAGGGCGTAGGGGATCTCCTCGATGGTGGCGGTCATGGCGTCGGTGGTGTTGACGGCGCGGATGATGGCGGGCCAGCCCTCGTAGCGGCTCTCGTCCTTGACGCCGACGGACTTGATGTCGGGCACGGCGATGAAGTACTGCCAGACCTTCTCAGCCAGGCCGCACTTGTCGAACTCGTCACGCAGGATGGCGTCGGCCTCCCGCAGAGCCTCCAGACGGTCGCGGGTGATGGCGCCCAGG
>CALCTE010000325.1 GCA_937893885.1 uncultured Clostridia bacterium
AATCAAGGGTAAACCCATTAAGCTTCTCGTGGCTGACGAGGCTGTTGATATCGCGGTTGCCAAGAACTGTGTAGACGTATGGAAGAAGATCGGCGTTGATGCAAGCTACGAAGTACTTACCTACTACGGATACGACTATAAAGAAGACGTTATAAAAACAAATGCAAACGGCGATAAGGTTGTCGTAAAGGAAACTATTTACGAAGACATTTGCGGCGATAAGCTTAGAGAAGCATATAATAAGGGCGAGTTTGACGTGATCGCTGTAAACTATAATATGCTTACCACAGATGCTTTCGCAGTACTTGCACAGTTCGCCCCCAAATATTCGGGCGGTGCATACGACTTCTCAAGCTCGGATACCGAGTGGCCTCTTATTCCTCACACCAGCGGATATAACAGTGAAAAGTACGCATCTCTTATAGATGCTGCTCATAAGGCAAAAAATCCCGAGGAAAGAGCAAAGAAGCTTCACGAAGCAGAAAAGCTTCTTATTGCCGAGGACTGCGTAGTTGCTCCTCTCTACTTCGGAAGAACAGCATACCTTGTTAACGATAACATTAAGAAGCTTGATACAAACTTCGCAGGTCATATCGTTTGGACAAAGGTAAAGGATAAGAATTATGTTCCGGGAGAAGAAGAGGAAACTCCTGCTGCATAATCAGAGCACAATTTAAAAAATATATAATCGGGTGAGATATCTCACCCGATTATTTGCCTAAAAATATTACGAAAGGAAGTTACCCCTAGGGTGTGGCATATAGATTATGATGATTGCGCCGCTCAAGAAAAAGGACGATATAAAAATATTTATACTCTATCTTTTGCACAATCTTAATAGACCGCTTGAATTTGAAGATATAAATGCAATCGCTATGCAAGACGGAATTGTAGGCGGAATAGATTTTGCAGAATGCTTTGCCGAGCTTCTTGACGTCGGGAATATAAGAGAATATACAGAAGGCGGAAAGGTGCTTTATACCATAACGGATAGAGGACATCACGTCGCTGAAAATTTGCAGGGAGAAATACTCGGATATATCAGAACGAGAAGTCTTAAAAGCGCGCTTCGGTTTATTTCGTTCAAAGAAAGAGGCTCTGAAATAAAGACGAGCTATTCGATCAGAGCAGACGGCAAATACGACCTTTGCTGTCGAATAATAGATGAAAGACAGCTATCTCTTGAAATAAAGCTTGTAGCCGATAACGTTAACCAGCTTGAGCTTATGATGCATACCTTCGACGACCGTCCCGAAGTTGTTTACCGTGGAGTTATGGCTCTGCTTACCGGAGAAATCGACTATCTTCTCGACGACTAATGTGCAAATGTACAAAAAATCGCTTGGTTTTTATGTATAAATCTACAAAAACTCAAAAAACAGTAGAATAAATATTAAAAAAGTATTGACAAAATATTAAACAGTTGATATAATGAAATTAAGGTGGAAAGAGTGTGATAAGCTTGCTGCTTGTGCGAGCGTTTTCATACTCGGAGGTTTTTTGTTTTGGAAAAAAGACTGTCAAAGCTTATAGAAGACGTTAAGGGCGGAAATGACTCTGCTTTTTCGGAAATTTGTG
>CALCTE010000326.1 GCA_937893885.1 uncultured Clostridia bacterium
CTTGTGCTTTGGAGAACTATATAAAGTGGCACATGGAATTGCAGATACTATATTCTGCCTTAGTACATTTTAAAAGTTTTTGCCAGGCTTTTTTCAAAAAGCCGCGTTTCCCCTTCAAAAACAGTTTAGACAATCAATATTTACGCAACAAGTATGTACGCTGAACAGTTTCAGAAATCCCTGAAGGCAGTGGAAGAAGCAAGAGAAGCGAATATTGCTTACGAACCTGCCCGCATGACCGCAAAAGAAAAAGAAGACCTGCTGGCCGCATACCATCCGGACTACAAGCAGGACGAATTTGAGATCCTGCAGATCGGCCCCAATAAGGGCGATAAGGTGCCGAAGGAACTGGCGGAAATGCTGCAGGCCCACAGCCGGATCACCTCTTCCGAAGTGGATCTGGCCAATCCCGCCTATGACGTGGACGTGCTGATCATCGGCGGCGGCGGAGCCGGTACCTCTGCAGCCATCGAAGCACACGAAGCCGGGGCAAAGGTCATGATCGTCACCAAGCTCCGTATGGGCGACGCCAACACCATGATGGCAGAAGGCGGCATCCAGGCTGCCGACAAGGAGAATGACTCCCCCGTGCAGCACTATCTGGACGCTTTCGGCGGCGGCCACTTTGCCGCTAAAAGAGAACTTCTTGCAAAGCTCGTATGCGACGCTCCCGAAGCTATCCGTTGGCTTAGCGACCTCGGCGTAGAGTTCGATAAGACTGAGGACGGCACGATGGTAACAACCCACGGCGGCGGTACTTCAAGAAAGCGTATGCACGCCGCAAAGGACTATTCCGGCGCGGAAATTATGCGTACTCTTCGCGATGAAGTACTTAACATGGGTATTCCGGTTGTTGACTTCACCTCCGCTATCGAGCTTATTTTGGACGAAAGCGGTGCGGCGGCCGGAGCAGTTTTAATGAATATGGAAACGAAGGAGCTTATGGTCGCAAAGGCAAAGACCGTCGTTATCGCAACAGGCGGTGCGGGCAGAATGCACTATCAAGGCTTCCCCACCTCCAACCACTACGGTGCGACCGCAGACGGACTCGTACTCGGCTACAGAGTCGGCGCAAAGCTTATGTATCCCGAAACGCTCCAATATCACCCCACGGGCGCGGCATTCCCCCAGCAGATATTCGGCGCACTCGTAACGGAGAGGGTGCGTTCACTCGGTGCAAAGCTCGTCAACGCTGACGGTAAGGTATTTATGCACCCCTTAGAGACCAGAGACGTTGCGGCGGCATCTATCATAAGAGAATGCTCCGACAGAGGCGAGGGTATCGACACGGGTAGCGGCAAGGCGGTATGGCTTGATACTCCCATGATAGAAAAGATCGGCGGAGAGGGCACTATCGAAAAGCGTATTCCCGCGATGCTTCGTATGTTTATCGGCTACGGCATTGATATCCGCAAGGAGCCTATCCTCGTATACCCCACGCTTCACTATCAAAACGGCGGCCTTGATATTGACGTAAACGGTATGACCACCAACGTCAAAAATCTCTTCGTCGCAGGCGAAGCTGTAGGCGGTATCCACGGCAAAAACAGACTTATGGGTAACTCCCTTCTTGACATCATCGTATTCGGCAGAAATGCAGGTCAAAATGCCGCAAAATACGCAAAGGAAACAACGGTAGGAAAGCTCACGCTCGATCATATCGCGAAATTTGAGAAGGAATGCGCGGACGCGGGTATCGTAACTGATGAAGTTTCTCCCAAGCTTCTTCCCGATTACACGAGAAAGGTAAACGCATGAAATATCTGATCGCATCGGACATTCACGGCTCGGCATATTTTGCAAAAAAGCTTATCGAAAGATATAGGGCAGAGAAAGCCGATAGGCTCGTACTGCTTGGTGATATCCTATATCACGGCCCGCGTAACGATCTTCCAAAGGATTATGCTCCGAAGGAAGTGATAGGGCTCTTAAACGGGTACAAGGACGAAATACTTTGCGTCAGAGGTAACTGTGACAGCGAAGTTGATCAAATGGTGCTCGAGTTTCCGATAATGGCGGATTATGCGATTCTCGATACCGAAAAGATCACGGTGTTTGCAACCCACGGCCATCTTTGGAATAAGGATAAGCTCCCGCCGATAAAAAAATGCGATGCGCTTTTATTC
>CALCTE010000327.1 GCA_937893885.1 uncultured Clostridia bacterium
CGGTCTCAATGCTTGTATCCAACGGTATCCCTGTTCAGCACGGACATATGCCGGAAGTAATTGACGGAGCGTCTTTGATCGTAAGAAATGCGGCCATAAAGGATGACTCTCCCGATATTGTAAGAGCCCGTGAGCTTGGAATCCCCGTTATGGAGCGTCCTGAACTGCTCGGACTTCTTATGAAGGATTATGCCTGTCCGATTTGTGTTGCCGGAACTCACGGGAAATCCACTACCAGTGCTATGCTTACCTCTGCAATGATAGCTGCAGGGTGTGATCCTACAGCTTTTTTAGGTGCAGTCCTTCCTGAGATAGGGGGAGCATATACACTCGGAGCAAAGGATTATTTTGTTGCGGAATCATGTGAATACTGCGATTCGTTCCTTAATTTGTTTCCGCGCATTGCCGTTATACTGAATGTCGAGGAGGATCATCTTGACTACTTCTCGGGTATTGACCATATAGTGTCATCGTTTGCAAGGTTTGGATCCCTTGTCGGTAAAGACGGTTGCGTTGTTTATAATGCCGACAACCAAAACGCCGTCAAGGCGGCCAATATGTCGGGCAGAAAGACCGTCGGATTTGGCGTAGAAAACGGAGAATATCGTGCAATGAACGTCAGCTTGTCCGACGGATATCCCAAATACGAGCTCTTTAAAAACGGAGTTCATTTGGCGGATATTTCTTTGAGCGTTCCGGGGATGCATAACGTGTTTAATTCGCTTGCGGTTGCTGCCGCAATGGACGTCTGCGGAATTGCTCCGTCGGTAATAGCCTCCGGGATAAAGCAGTTTGGCGGGGTGCTTCGACGTTTTCAACGGGTAGGAGAACTCAATGGAGCCGACGTGATTGACGACTATGCACATCATCCCGATGAACTTAAAGCTACGATAAATACAGCCAGGAGCATGGGTGATCATCGAGTGGTATGCTGTTTTCAACCGCATACCTATACCCGAACCGCTGCCTTACTTGACGACTTTGTGCAGGCACTTTCGCTTGCCGACAAGGTCATAGTTACGGATATATTTGCTGCGCGCGAAAAAAATACGTTGGGTATAACGAGTAAGGATATTACCGATCGGATAGACAATTCCGAGTATATTCCTTCTCTTGAAGGTTGCGAAAAGCGCCTGCGTGAGTTGGTACGGGCGGAAGATATCGTCCTTGTGTGCGGTGCCGGAAGTGTTACCAAGGTTGCCAAGAATATTGTTAAATAGAAAAGGTGAGCGTTATGAGCATTATCCACGACGATTTTATGCTTCGTACCGAGACTGCAAAACGGCTGTATCACGATTATGCCGAAAATCTTCCCATAATCGACTATCATTGCCATCTTTCTCCTGAGGAGATCGCTTCCGACAAGAGATTTGCAAGCATAACCGAAGCCTGGCTTGGGGGAGACCATTATAAGTGGCGGCTGATGCGCATTAACGGTGTGTCGGAGGATTATATTACCGGACAAGCTGACGATTTTGAAAAGTTTATGGCATATGCCAAAACTCTTGAAACGGCAATCGGAAACCCTCTCTACCACTGGACACACCTTGAAATGAAGCGTTTTTTCGGTATTGATGAATATCTTACCGCCGATAACGCAAGAGAGCTTTACGATCGAATGAACGAGATGATCGTTACTCCCGAGTTCTCTGCCAAACGCCTTATTGAACGCTCACGAGTTGAAACTATCTGCACTACCGACGATCCGGTTGACTCCCTTGAATACCACAAAGCCGTTGCATTAGAGCCGATAAAGAACTGTACTGTCAGACCTACCTTCCGTCCCGACAGAGCCGTGATCATTGAACGTGACGGATTTGATGAATACATGAGGCTTCTTTCTGCTGCATCCGGTATTACCGTTGACAGCTTTGACTCTATGAAAAAAGCGCTGTCCAACAGGATTGAGTTTTTCCATGATAATGGATGCAGACTTTCCGACCACGACTTCGGTAAACTGCCTGAAGTCATCTGCGATGAAGCTCTTGCTTCAAACGCCTGGGAAAAGAGAGCCAACGGCGGGGTGCTTACCGATAGGGAGATAGATGCGTATAAGACCTGCATCATGCTTTACCTTGCCGGTGAATTTTCAAAGCACGGCTGGACAATGCAGCTGCATATGGGCGCAATGCGAAACAACAGCTCGAGGATGTTTG
>CALCTE010000328.1 GCA_937893885.1 uncultured Clostridia bacterium
ATGGAACGACCGTTTTGTATGCACTACCGGTATGATGGGCGGACTTCCCGATGTTAATACCGAAAAGGAAATCTATTTCATCGACGAATTTAACGGACTTGACCCTTACAATGTATTTTTGGGCGGCCCGCAGGGAATTTTAGTGATAGAAAACCCCGCAAACACCTCGGGAGAAGAGCTTTTCGTATTCCGTGATTCGTTCGGCTCGTCTTTGTCGCCGCTTTTGGTAGAAAGCTACAGCAAGGTCACCGTACTTGACCTTCGTAATTTCAATACGACACTCCTTACGCAAGGATTTGTTGAATTCACCGAAGGCTCCGATGTGCTCTTTATTTTCAGCGCACTCGCTTTGAATGAAGACGGTTCATTTAACCCGGCTATACTGCACACAAAATAAAAGAAATCCGCACTTCAACGTGCGGATTTTTCATCTTTTTCCAAACTGCCAAAAGGCGATGGCGCCTGCGGCGGCGACGTTTAAGGAATCTACTCCGTGTGACATAGGTATCTTCACCGTGTAGTCGCAAGCATCGACTGTATTTTCAGAAAGGCCCCAACCTTCCGTACCGAGCACGAGCGCGAGCTTTTCTTCATTTGCAAGTGCTTTGTCGTCTATAGATATGCTGTCGTCCGTCAGCGCGAGGGCGGCAACCTTAAATCCGAGCTTTTGTATATTGCGTATGCCTTCTTTTTCCCAAGCTTCCTTACTTTCTTCGGCGTACGCCCACGGCACTTGCAAAACCGTACCCATACTTACCCTGACGCACCTTCTGCATAAGGGGTCGGCGCAGGACGGGGAGAGCAGTACGGCGTCCATATTCAAAGCGGCGGCACTTCTCATAAGTGCTCCGACGTTAGTGGTGTCGACGATGTCCTCAAATACTGCTATGCGCCGCGCGTTTTTCAGTATTTCTCCTACGGACATAGGCTTAGGTCTTTTCATAGCGCATAAAATGCCTCGGCTTAAATTATAGCCGGTAATCTTCGAGATGATTTCCGTCTTGCCCACGTATACGGGTATATCCCCGACTCGCTCGATTATATGCTTTGCACTCCCAAAAGCGTGGCGTGATTCCATAAGCATTGATAGGGGTTCGATACCCATATCAAGCGCGACTTCGATAGCTCTCGTACTTTCCGCGATAAATATTCCCTTATCCGCTTCAAGCTTATTTCGAAGCTGGGCTTCCGTTAAGCGCATATAGACGTCGAGTGCCTTGTCATCAAGCGTTGTAATATTTATTATCATAAGTGACCTCGCATTTCTCTTTTGCGTATATTATTATACTTCCGAAAAAACGCTCTGTCAACGGCATTGAAGCTAAAGTGCAGAAGGTTATGTGGGGAAAATCGCCAAAATAGATAAATTCCGGTAATAAGTTATTGACTTATGCACATAAAAACTGTATAATTATTTGTATGCAAATTATTATTAAGGAGCAAGTTATGAACAAAACGAGAAACATTCCCGGTGTACTTCTTGTCGTTTTACTCATTGCCGCAGTCCTCACGGTCTGCATTGATGGCTTTGAGGCGGCAGGACTTCCCGGCGTATTTACAAAGGAAGGCGTTTCTTTGAGCGTTGACCTCGTTGGCGGATCAACCATCACCTATGAAGCAAACGTAAAGGAAGGTACTTCCGCAGCCGTAATTGAGGAAGGTCTTTCCTCGGCAGTATCTATGATACGTCAGAGACTTGACTGGCTCAACCTTACGGAAGCCACCGTCAGAAGAGCTGACGGAAACCGCATAGTCGTTGAGATACCCGATGTCGGCGATCCCGACGAGATATTTGCCCAGCTCAGCCAGATGGGCTCTATCGTATTTGAGACTTCCGACGGCGAAACAGTCGTAACGGGAAAGGATATTAATAAGGCAAGTGCCGAGTTCGGTGCCATCGACGAGACGGGCAGAACACAGAACTATGTAGCCCTCACGCTTACGAGCGACGGACTTAAGAAGTTCGGTGAAGCTACCGAAAAAATGGCAGGTCTTCAGTTCAACATTGACGGCAACGGCAATTACTTAAACTATATCAGTATCAAGCTTGATAAGGAAGAGATAAGCAAGCCCTACGTTACGCAGAAGATAACGGAAAACCCCATTATCACGGTAAGCTCCTCAGAGGAGGCTACTTGGCTTGCAAATATCATCAACGCAGGCGATATGCCTTTTGAACTTAACGATATTGAAAGCAGAACGGTAGGAGCAAGCCTCGGTCAAGACGCACTTAAGTCAAGCCTTATCGCAGGTGCTATAGGACTTTTGCTCGTTTGCATATTTATGATAGTCATCTACAGACTTGCCGGCGTTCTTTCCGTAATCGCACTTGTTGGATATATGGCTGTATACTGCTTCCTCATTTCCTTCCTCGGCATCAACCTTTCACTTGACGGGATCGCGGGCGCTATCCTTTCGATAGGTATGGCGGTAGACGCAAACGTAGTCATCTTCGAACGTATCAAAGATGAGCTTCGTGCGGGTAAGACCGTTAAGACGGCAATTAATTCCGGATTCAAGGGAGCTATGAGCGCTGTCATCGACTCTAACGTTACGACGCTTATCGCGGCGGTAGTGCTTTGGATACTCGGTTCGGGCTCCGTTCAGGGCTTCGCGAAGACGCTTTTCTTAGGCGTTATCCTTTCGATGTTCTCCGCAGTCTTTGTAACGAAGTTCCTTCTTACCGCAACGTCGGGCTTTAAGTTCTCGACTGCAAGAAGCTACGGATTAAGAAAGCTTCCTCAAGCGGAAGAAACGAAATAAGGAGGTGCGTAAAATGAATTTTGTTAAAAACAGAAAAATAGTATTCTTAATAAGCGCACTCATAATCCTTGCAGGCGTAGTTTCCTTTATTTTCCAAGGTTTTAACTGGGATATCGACTTTATCGGCGGTAAGGAAATGACCTACGATATCGGCGTAACCGCTACGCGCGAAGTTCAGGAAAAAATCGAAGCGGCTATCGAAAACGAGCTCGGTGTTGAAGTCTCTACCATTATGAACGCGGGACAGACCGAGGTTGTAATCAGAACGAAGACTATCACCGATGAAGAAGAAGCGAAGATACGCGACTATATCGCAACCAACTATAAGAGCGAGAACGTTGAAAACGTAGTCGTAAGCACCAGAGAGATCAGCGAATCCGTCGGCGGAGAGCTTCGCCGCGATGCGATAGTTGCAACTTTCGTTGCAATAGCACTTATGCTCGTTTATATCGCAATCAGATTTGAGATACGAAGCGGACTTACCGCAGTTATCGGTCTTTGCCATGACGTGCTAATTATGCTTGCCGCATATACCATTTTGCAGATTCCGATAAACACGAGCTTCATCGCCGCTATTCTTACGATAATCGGTTACTCCATCAACGCCGCTATCATCGTGCTTGACAGAGTACGTGCAAACAAGAAGCTTCTCGCGGCAGGTAACGAAGAGATCGTAAACATAAGCATCAAGCAGTGCCTTACGAGAACGATCAACACGACCATTACTACACTTTTCACCATAGGAATGGTGTGCATTCTCGGCGTAACGTCGATAAAGGAGTTTACGGGTCCCCTCATCGTAGGTATCGTCTCCGGACTTTACTCTTCGATATTCCTCACAGGTCCCGTTTGGGAGCTTCTTTCCAAGAACGTAAAGAAAAGAAAATAATCATAAAAGATACCGCTTCGTATGAAGCGGTATCTTTTATGATTGGTAAAACTCAAATCACGATAAGCTCTCTCGGCGCTCCCGTAAGGTCTATAACACCGTCTTTTGTAAGATAGAGCATATTTTCTATTCTCACTCCGAAGCGGTCGGGAAGATATATACCCGGCTCGTTCGTCACTACGGCACCGACGGGGAGAGGTTTTACGTTTCTCTGCGAAAGATTCGGCTGTTCGTGTATCTCGATTCCGACACCATGACCGAGAGAATGTCCGAAGTAGCCCTCGTAGCCCGCGCCGTTTATTATGTCCCTTGCTATCGTATCGGCTTCTTTGCCCGTCATACCCGCCTTTAGCTGTCCCGCTACCGCAAGATGAGCTTTAAGGACGGTATCGTACACCTTCTTCATTTCGTCCGTGGGTGTACCGATAGATACGGTTCTGGTCATATCCGACATATATCCGTCATATATACAGCCGAAATCCATAGTGAAAAATCCCTTTTCAAGCGGCACGTTTCTGCCTTGACCGTGGGGCTTTGCGCTTTCTTTACCCGAAACGCAGATATAGTCGAAGCTTACGCCCGACGCGCCGCGCTTTCTCATAAAGAATTCAAGCTCAAGCGCCACCTCGTTTTCGGTGATATTAGTGTTAAGCAAAGGCAGTATATGTGCAAAAGCTTCGTCCGTGAGCTTTTGAGCTTCTTTCATCTTCGATATTTCGTACTCGCTTTTCACGGTACGAAGCTCCAAAAAGAGTGTTCCTGCGGGGATAAGTTTTATGCCTTCCATAGCCTTCGTTATAGCGGCGTGCTCGTCCACGCTGACCGACATACTTTCATAGAGCACGGAAGTTATTTTCTCGTTTCTGCACACCTCTGCCGCGGCGCTGTAAAGACCTTCCTTTTCGGGCATTATTATCGTGTAGACGTCGCCTACGGCATCTCTTAAAAGTCCGTCGTGACGGAAATCCGCAAATGAGTACGCGCCGTCTCTCGTTATTAAAAGTGCGCTGTCGGTATATTTAAGGTCTGTGAAATAAAAGCGGTTTATCTCACTTGTTATGAGAATACCGCCCACGTTTTCGGGCATAAGAGCTCTCGCTCTTTCTATTCTTGCAAATATTTCTTCGAAGCTTTTCATTTTTGTTTCCTCTTTTCGTAAAAATGCAAAATTATCTTTTCGCCGAGGCGCTTGAAGACGAAGTACCACGGCTCGTTTTCGGGGTCAATTGGAGGGCAGAGCACCGTGAGTGTGCCTGCGTTTTTGCCGAAAGCTATATCGGTGAATATCTGGTCGCCCACCACAGCTATATTTTCGCACGGCACGTCAAAATGACGGCTTACAAGAAGTGCCGCCTTTTTGGAGGGCTTACCGCCTTTGTAAACGGCAAAGCGCCTACCGCCGTTAAAACGCTCAACACGCTCTTTGCCGTTATTTGAAACGAAGCAAGGGATAAAGCCGTTTTCTTCAAGCTTTTTCAAAAACGCGTCCGTTTTTTCGGGGCAATCCTTTACGCTGTACGGCACAAGTGTATTGTCGATGTCGAATATTATCACCTTTACACCGCGCTTTTTAAGATATTCCGTGTCAAGCTCGTACGCATTGTTTATGTAAAGGTCGGGATAAAAATACTTCATAAAGCACCTACTTTCCCGTATATTTTACCATAAGCAAAGAGAAAGCACAAGGTATTTTCAAAATTTGCTTGACATATATTATGTAAATTGTGTATAATGATTTGGTAACAAAATAAGAGGTGATAAAAACATGGCTAATGAAAAAATGGTAAACGATATTACGTCCATGGACGAGGATTTCGCCCAATGGTATACCGATATCGTCAAAAAAGCTGAGCTTATAGAATATACGAGCGTTAAGGGTTGTATGGTCATTCGCCCTTATGCCTACGCTATTTGGGAGAATATGCAGAGGATACTTGATACGGAGTTCAAGCGCCTCGGACATGAGAACGTTTGTATGCCTATGTTCATTCCCGAAAGCCTTTTAAATAAAGAAAAAGATCACGTCGAGGGCTTTGCACCCGAGGTTGCTTGGGTAACTCACGGCGGCAGCGAAAAGCTTGAGGAGCGCCTTTGCGTAAGACCTACTTCAGAGACGCTTTTCTGCGAGCACTACGCTAATATCATTCATTCCTACAGAGACCTTCCCAAGCTTTATAACCAATGGGTAAGCGTTGTACGTTGGGAGAGAACGACGCGTCCTTTCCTTCGCTCAAGAGAATTTTTGTGGCAGGAAGGACATACTATCCACGCGACTGCCGAAGAGGCTATTGCAGAGACGGAGCAGATGCTTAACGTATACGCCGATTTCTGCGAAAACGCTCTTGCAATGCCCGTAATAAAGGGCAAGAAGACGGAGAGCGATAAGTTTGCAGGCGCGGTATCCACGTACGCTATCGAGGCGCTTATGCACGACGGTAAGGCGCTTCAGGCGGGAACTTCTCACTATTTCGGCGATGGCTTTGCAAAAGCTTTCGGCATCGAATATACGGATAAAGAAAACAAGCGCTCCATACCGCATCAGACCTCTTGGGGCGTGACTACAAGACTTATCGGCGCGGTTATTATGACTCACGGCGACAACAACGGACTCGTGCTTCCTCCCGCGGTAGCACCTATTCAGGTAGTCATCGTACCCGTTGCACAGCATAAAGAGGGAGTACTCGATAAGGCGCGCGAGCTCGAAGCAGCGCTTAAAGAAGCCGGAATAAGAGTTAAGCTCGACGCTAGCGAGCAAAGCCCCGGTTGGAAGTTTGCGGAATATGAGATGAAGGGCGTACCCCTCCGTCTTGAGATCGGCCCGCGCGATATCGAAAACGGACAGTGTGTGCTCGTAATGCGCCATAACAGAGAAAAGCTCGTAACGAGCCTTGAGGGACTTGCCGATTCCGTAAATGAAGCTCTTAAGGCAGTTCATAAGGGACTTTACGACGCAGCTCTTGCAAACAGAGAAAAGCGCACCTATTCCTGCAAGTCTATCGACGAGATAAATAAGGCACTTTCTGAAAACGGCGACGGCTTTGTAAAGGCTATGTGGTGCGGCGACGAAGCGTGCGAGGACGAAGTGAAGGCGCAGACGGGCGTCGGCTCAAGATGTATTCCCTTCGATGATGAGCATATCGGCGACACCTGCGTATGCTGCCAAAAGCCCGCAAAGCATATGGTCGTTTGGGGAAAAGCGTATTAAAGATGAAAAAACAGTGCATTCCGAGAATGCACTGTTTTTTTGTTTATCTATTTACCCGCCGTGGTAAAATACTGCGTGGGGTCTACGCTTTCCTCGTTATAGCATACTTCAAAGTGGAGATGCGCTTCTTCCACACATTTTGCAAGGGCGCTGTTTCCGACTGTTCCTATTATATCGCCTGCCTTAACGACGGCTCCTGCGGCAATGCCCTCGGGTACGTCCTTACCGAGATTTTTGTAAACGGACGTAAGACCGTTTCCGTGGTCGATAACGATGGTCTTTCCCATAAGCGCGTGGTCGTATACCTGCGTTATTGTGCCGTCGCAAAACGACATTACGCTGTCGCCGAGATTTGCCTTAATATCAATGCCCTCGTGTACTCGATAGTCGCCGAACACTTCCGAATAGAGAAGAGTAGCACCCTTATAAGTGCCGAGTTCTCCGTCTACGGGCATTACGAAAGCGCGGTATTGGGACGCGCCCGTCGTCTTGTCGGCATTTTCTTTATCGGCATCGGGCGTTTCGGTATCGGGAGCAGTCTGCGCGCCGTCGTTTTCGGAGGGCTTTTCGATAGCTTCGTTATTTTCCGTCTTATTCGTTACAATTTCTTTATTTTCGTCGGGAGTTGCGCTCGATACAGTACCGCCGTTATTCTTTTCGGTGTCAGATGAAGCGTCCGTATCGTCGTCGGTGATACCCTCCGCGCGTAAGTCTACGGCGGAAAGCTCAAAGTTTTCGCCGGAGTTATCTTTATTTCTTACTGCGGATACTACGTTGATGGTCATTGCTGAAAGCACGCAGGCGGCAAGAGCGATATAAAGGCCCGCACCGGCGAGCTTTTTGCGGTCAGTTTTTTTCATGGTGTGTCTCCTTTTTTCAAAATTTTACAATGCTATTGTTGCCGTGAGAGTTAAATATATACACAAAACCGCAAAATTTTTTGGGAAATTTGCTTGATATGGCATAATAACTATTGACATTCTTTAAAGAAAATTATACAATATATATAGCTGAAAAAGCGATTATATAGATATAGCAGTTAATTTAAGCTGCAATTCGTATTTTTAATGAATTTATTTTTGGAAATATAGATAAAAGAATATAGATATACAATATAGATTTGTATTTTTGAAACTTAATATTACATTATTAATAACGTTTTGCGGCAGGACCGGATTTTTTATTACGGTCTTGCTTTGCTTTTTTGTTATAATCTATCATTTTAAAAAAGGAGGATCGAAGAATGCACGGTTTTTTTGCTATTAACATTATCCCTGCGGATCTGCCCAGCATCGCAATTCTTTTCGGAATAATGCTCGCATTGTTTTTAGTCGGAATTGTCATCGGTAACGCTATTCGCAAAAGGACGGCAGAAAAGATGATCGGTTCTGCGGAAGAAGAAGCGAAGAAGATCATCAGTGACGCTCAAAAACTAACTGAAACAAAGAAAAAAGAAGCTCTTTTGGAAGCAAAAGAGGAAATCATCAAAAACAGAAACGAAGCGGAAAGAGAAATTAAAGAGCGCCGTAACGAAGTGACCCGTATGGAAAGGCGCATAATTCAAAAAGAAGAGAACATTGACAAAAAGACGGAAGCCCTTGAAAAGAAAGAGGAGACCGTCGCAAATAAGCTCAAGGAATGTGACAGAGTAAGAGAAGAGATCGAAAAGATCAAGCAGAGTGAATTTAATCTTTTGCAAGAGATTTCCGGACTTACTGCAGAGCAGGCAAAGATACAGCTTTTGTCAAAGCTTGAAAGCGAGATTCGTCACGAAGCGGCACTCAAAATTCAAGAGGTGGAACAAGAATACAAGGACAGCGCGGACGATAAGGCGAAGAACATTCTCGCCGTTGCTATCCAAAGATGCGCCGCAGACTATGTTGCGGAGGCTACCGTTTCCGTTGTTGCTTTGCCCGGCGATGAAATGAAGGGAAGGATAATCGGACGAGAGGGAAGAAACATAAGAGCCATCGAGACTTTAACGGGTGTCGACCTCATTATTGATGATACTCCCGAAGCCATCACGATATCGAGCTTTAACCCCGTCAGACGTGAGATAGCGAGACTTTCGCTTGAAAAGCTTATCGCCGACGGAAGAATCCACCCCGCAAGAATCGAAGAGACCGTCGCAAAGGCAAGAAAAGAAGTCGACGCGGTTATTAAGCAAGAGGGCGAAAGAGCTGCTCTTGAAACGGGCGTACACGGTATCCACCCCGAGCTTATCAAGCTCCTTGGCCGCCTTCGCTACAGAACGAGCTACGGTCAGAACGTGCTTGGTCACTCCATCGAAGTCGCATATATCGCGGGTATGATAGCGGACGAGCTCGGCGTTGACTCTGTGCTTGCAAAGCGCGCAGGACTTTTGCACGATATAGGTAAGGCACTCAACCACGAAATTGAGGGCTCTCACGTACAGCTCGGCGTAGAATATGCAAGAAAGTACAAGGAGAATGCAGACGTTATCCACGCTATCGAAGCGCACCATAACGACGTTGAGCCCAAGACGATAATCGCGATGATAGTTCAAGCGGCAGACGCTATTTCCGCCGCAAGACCCGGCGCACGCCGCGAGAACCTCGAAAACTATATCAAGCGCCTTGAGAAGCTTGAAGAGATATCCACGTCTTTTGCCGGCGTTGACACTGCATTTGCTATCCAAGCGGGCAGAGAGGTCAGAATTATGGTCAAACCCGCCGACGTCAGCGACGACGATATGATCATAATGGCAAGAGATATCGCAAAGAAGATCGAGGACGAGCTTGAATATCCCGGACAGATAAAGGTAAATCTTATAAGAGAAAGCCGTGCTGTCGACGTTGCGAAGTAAGGAGGGAGCGCTTTGAAGCTTATCCCTATAATAAAAAAGGTACTCACAACGACCTGCGTTGTGTTTACCGCATCGGTATTTGCATTTTCCACGCTTCTTTCAATGATGGGTGTTGCAGATGACGCAAAGTTTTTCGTGGACAGGCTATATATATTGCTCTTGTTTGCGTTTATAGCATCTTTGGCAGCTCTCATTTTTTCCGTAAGGAAGCTCCATACGGCGATTAAAGTAGTTATTCACTATATAATTTGCTTTTTGGATATGTACCTTTGCGTATTCGTGATATTCTTTAAAACAAGCGGAATGGAACAGCACGTTGAGGGATATACACCGTCGCAGATACTCGTAGCAAGCGTTATGTTTACCGTGGTCTACGCGGTAGTTATCGCAGTTTGCCTTATAGTAGGCAAGACATCGAAAAAGAAGCATAACGTGACCTATACAAAGCAGTTCAAGGAACTGTCGGAATAAGTAAAAAGCCTTCTCGAAAAGAGAAGGCTTTTTCAGACATTAGGCATTACGTAGGGGCGGACATCGGTCGCCCGCTACAGTGTGTTCATGCATGAAATTTATATAAAGGGCGTTACAGCAACAAAAAAGGCTTCCGATTTCGGAAGCCTTTTACATTTCTATATCTTTTTTTATTTCTTCTTCAATAAGCTCTACAAGCTCCGATGGCTTGAGACCGAGTGCATTCGCAATTCGCCAAATGGATTCGAAGTTAGCTTGCTTATCTCCGCTTTCTATCATAGCAATATGACTTCTCGCCATTCCCGCAAGCCCGCTTAACACCTCTTGTGATAGCTTTTTCTCTTTCCTTTGATGTTTTATTGCTTTACCGACCGCATATTTATCAAATTCTATCATCGTAGACACTCCTTCGATAATAGATTACTAAAATATTTTGCAAATTTTGTCTATGATAGTAGACATTATCAAATTTTTGTGATATAATAATTGCAATTCATAGATAAAGGAGAACAAAATGAAAAGAATTTTAGCTGTAATATTAACAATTTGTCTAATGGTAACCATTATGCCGTTTACGGCAAGTGCGGAAACGGAGTACACTGAAGGCGATTATACATACACCGTCACCGACGGTAAGGCGACGATAACAGAAGTTTATTACGGTATTAGCGGTGACGTTATTCTCCCCTCTAAACTCGGCGGTTATCCCGTTACCGCTATCGGCGAGTCCGCATTTGCTTGGTGTTGTGATGATTTCACGAGCATAACCATACCCGACGGCGTTACGTCTATAGGAGAAGATGCATTTGATTCTTGCTTATGCCTTACAAGTGTAGTTATCCCTTCAAGCGTTACATATATTGGTAGCGGTGCATTTTATCATTGTCCTCTCAGGAGAATTAATATCCCGAACGGTGTTACGTCTAT
This sequence comes from uncultured Clostridia bacterium, assembly GCA_937893885.1. Taxonomy (GTDB): domain Bacteria; phylum Bacillota; class Clostridia; order Oscillospirales; family CAG-272; genus CALCTE01. Next base: position 11,083 of record CALCTE010000328.1, read on the forward strand.
CGGTGACTATACATTTTCCGGTTGCAATGTTACGAGTATAAGAATTCCCGACAGCGTTATTTCTATCGGTGAAGGTGCATTTGAGTTATCAAGCCTCACGAGCATAGAAATTCCTGATAGCGTTACGTCTATCGGTGACTATTCATTTGCATGCTGCACAAACCTCGAAAGCATAATTGTTGATGAAAATAATCCCGTGTATCACAGCGTTGGAAACTGTATTATTGAGACGGAAAGCAAAACTCTTATGCAAGGCTGCAAAAACAGCATTATTCCTACTGATGGAAGCGTCACGTCTATCGGTTATGGGGCATTTTTTGGTTGTACAAGCCTCACGAACATAACTATACCCGACAGTGTTACGTTTATTGGCAGTGATGCATTTTATTTTTGTGACAATCTTGCGAACGTATACTTTGAAAATGTTGAGGGATGGAGCGCGGAAGGTAATGCTATATCTTCTACTGATCTTACCGATTCGCAAAAAGCGGCTGAATATTTGATTGATACGTATTGTTATTATGAATGGACACGCGCTTGCAAGCATAACTTTGTCAGTGGCATATGCATAAATTGCGGCGTAGTGGAAGGCGAAGAAGAGCATAAGTATGAGTTTGAGTGCAGTACCGAGTGTATGAACTGCGGATACATAAGAGAAGCAGAGCACCTTTTCTCCGATACGTATGATTGTGATTTTACAAGTCATTGCAGATGGTGCGAGTACGATTGCGGTACTGCAACCGACGAAGCGGAGCACACGTACGACAAAGAAATAGCAGATGATTGGACTTTGATCTCCGAAGCAGACTGCAAGACTCCCGCTACATACGTTAAGTCTTGCGTATGCGGATGGACACCTGATGAAATTGAAGGCAATACCTTCACCGTAGGCAGTGTTGATGCGCATGAATACTCCTACTACGATTACGAGACCGATACTGCAACTTGCGATATATGCGGCGACAATATAGAAGACATTAAGGGCGAAGATGTTGAAGAGATCAAAGCCAATGGCGCTACTCTTACCGCCCCGAAGGGCGTACTCGGCGAAAACTTTGAGCTTGAGTTTGAAGATTTGACCGAAGACGTAAAGGACGAAGATCTTGGTTATGCATTTGGTTCCGAGTACGAGGGTTATAAGGCAGTTGATTACAAGTACTATTATCTTAGTGTGGCCGGGGCTACAGCAGGCTTTATTGAAGGAATGGAACTTACTGTTAAAGTTCCCAACGGCGAATTCACAGACATTAAGCCTATTTGGCCTGCTGCAGATGACACAGATATGATCGACTATGTAGAAAACGGCGACGGTACTGTTACTATTAAGGTTAATGAGGAAATAGCAGAATTCTTAGAAGAGTTTTACGCTTACTTCCTCCCCGTACTCTTCGTTGGTAAGCCTGCTAACTCCCCCTAT
>CALCTE010000329.1 GCA_937893885.1 uncultured Clostridia bacterium
AAATATAACCGCCTTCTGCAAAAATTTGATTAGCGATTAATTCAAAAGCTCCGCCGGATGAACTTCTTAAACAAATTTCATCAGAAGCACAAATTGCATATACGTTTTCTTGTTCAGGATATTTTTCCACATTATTAATAGCCGGACATTTTTTAGCACACAAGTTGCAATCAATACATTTTGTTTTATCAATAACAGGATATAAAAACCCTTCATTATCCATTTTCATTTCTATAGCATCTTTAGGACAGATATTTAAACATACACCACATCCTGTACAAATGTTTTTTGCAACTTTACTTTCCATATAAACTCTCCAATTATTATTTTACCTAATGTGTACGTATATAATTTATAATACTATACGCTTATGTCCATAATAATATCCTAGCTACTTAGACAATGTCAATGCTTGCGAATAATGTTAATCAAAATAGACTTTTGCGGGGTTAAAAAATCTATGTTTACGTTGTATTTTCAAAAAAGGGGAACTTATTTTGGGAAGGGAAAAAGATGGTTTTTGATGATAAAACCTTTATTGCTAAAAAGATAAAATTAGCTCGAAAAAATGCAAAAATAACGCAAAAAACTTTGGGACTTAAAAAAGGCGACAACGTCATTATAGTAGGCGGCTCTATAAGCGGAAGAAGCGGAAGTGCCGACACCATAAGATTGGAAACGGTGTAAATGGAAGAAAAAAGAAAGATAATTCAATTTAAAAACATCATAAAAAGCTTCGAGGACGGCCAGGTCATATTAAAGGGTGTAAACCTCGATATATACGAAAACGAATTCGTAACGCTTCTCGGCCCTTCGGGCTGCGGAAAGACCACGCTTTTGCGTATCCTCGGTGGCTTTTTGGACGCGACGGAGGGTACGGTGCTCTTTAACGGCGAGGACATCAGTAACGTCCCTCCCTATAAAAGAGAGCTTAACACGGTATTCCAAAAATACGCGCTTTTTCCGCATATGAACGTGTACGATAACGTAGCCTTCGGCTTAAAAATAAAGAAAGAGCCCAAGGACGTTATTGAGCAAAAGGTCATGCGTATGCTTCGTCTTGTAAATTTGCAGGACTTCGCAAAACGAAACGTAAACGAGATGAGCGGCGGTCAGCAACAGCGAGTTGCCATAGCAAGAGCACTCGTAAATGAGCCAAGCGTGCTCTTACTCGACGAGCCTCTCGGCGCACTTGACTTAAAGCTTCGCAGAGAGATGCAAAGGGAGCTCAAGCGTATACAAAAAGAGGTTGGCATCACCTTTATCTTCGTAACGCACGACCAAGAGGAAGCGCTCACAATGTCCGATAAGATAGTCGTAATGAACGAGGGTGAGATACAGCAAGTCGGCTCTCCCAAAGAGGTCTACGAACACCCCGAAAATGAATTCGTCGCGCGCTTTGTCGGCGACACCAATATAATCGACGGCGTTATGATATCCGATGATCTCGTTATGTTTGAGGATAAAAAATTCAAGTGTAACATAAGGGGGTACAACCCAAACGAAAAGGTGGACGTAGTGCTCCGCCCCGAATACCTTGAGATAGTCCCCAGAGAAAAGGGTATGCTTAAAGGCGTCGTGAAATCGCATATATTCAAGGGCGTTCACCACGAAATGACGGTTGAGACGAGAGTCGGTACGTCAATTACCGTACAGCTTCAGCTTTCACAGGACAAACCCGTATTTAACGATGAGGCAAATGAAAAGATAAGCGCCAGCGACTTTTTACTTGACCTTGAAGACCTTGAGGATATATCCGATGCAAAGGTCATCGCGCTTGCTTCGGCGCAGGCGTGGGATAATGACACGGAGGAGCTTATCTCCATAAAGGACGTAAGCTACGACATACGCCGCGAAGTCGGAACATATCCCGTAACCTTCTCCACAAGCCAAGGCACTTCTATCACAGTCATCGCCGTGGTCAAAGAGGAAAACCGCGTGGTAAGTAAGGTCTACGAGGAAGAAATATACGCAATGAACTTCTTTAGAAAAGTCGAAGATATCCAAGAAAGTACCGCCCTTGAAACAGACCTCAAAATGTGGGCAAACGCTTCCGCGTGGAGCCTTGAAGACGGCGAAAACGTCGAGATAACGGACGTTAAGTACGACTTCGACCCCGAAAACGTCACTCCCGGCGTATACGACGTCACCTTTGCAACAAGGGGATATGAATATCTCGTTTCCTCCAACAGAGAATACGATATAGGAAGCGAGGTCGGTCTTTCCTTCAGACCCGAGGATATACACGTTATGGAGAAGGGAGGAAGCTTCTAAAGTTGAAAAAGCTAAAAGCTTTAAGCTACCCCTACGTAATTTGGATTGCCATAATGATACTCGTGCCGATGCTTCTTATCGTATTCTATGCCTTTACGGAAAAGGGAAATGACGTAACGGTTATTCGCTTCACTTTAGAAAATTTCGTCCGCTTCGTAACGGATAAGACCTTTTTAGAAGTGCTTGCACGCTCGCTTTACATCGCCGTTTTGACGACGGCAGTATGCTTTATCGTCGGTTATCCCACAGCGTATATAATCTCGCGACTCGGCGACAGAAGCAATATCATTATGGTGCTTTTAATAACTCTCCCCACGCTCGTAAATATGCTCGTGCGCACTTACGCGTGGAGAAGTATTCTCGGGGAGGGCGGTATCATAAGCTCCGCTTTGGCTCTTATCGGCTTTGAGGGCGCTAAGGGCTATGAGACAGCCATTGTTCCAACTC
>CALCTE010000330.1 GCA_937893885.1 uncultured Clostridia bacterium
TCATAGCTCTTTCGGTAATTTTCCTGAGAATCGAAAAGCTCGAGAAATCCCTCTCTATCGAGGTTTTTTGCCGCCTCTCCCGAAAAAGCACCCTCAAAGCCGTCAACGCCCGTGTAAAAATATCCGCTTTTCTCAGCACGTACATTTTCACTCTCGCCACCTGCCGCAATTATATTTTCTCGCAAAGATGTAAGCTCTCCGAGGGTTTTCTTTATATCAAAATCCTCGTCGGTAAGCGTCGCTATCGAATTGAGTGCCACAAGAAGCTTTTTCTCGTCGGCAGAAATAGCGATATCAGTTCCCGACGCGAGCTGCTTCATTATCGAATAGTAGGCACTCGAGGCACTCGCACGAAGATTTGTAATCTGAGATACCGATGGCTTTTTATCGGTAGTGGTGCGAAGGAGCTCGATATTCTCGTCGATTACCGAAACGAGCGACGCACTGCATGAGTTATCGCCCTCTTCATAGACGACAGCAAGCTCGTCCGATACAGCGACCTTCTCACCGTTTTTCACAAGATACTCGATAGCTCCGTTGTATTTTTTTGCATAAATAGGTGTTGCATCGCGAAAAATGTACCCGCTTATCGAAACGCCCTCCTTTTCAGTAGTAGGACCGACAACTATCGTGCCTATCTCCTCTGAAAACAGGCTTGAAACGTGAAATACGGAATACGACAAAACGCAAAGACATACTACGGCTATGCCGATATTTTTAAGTAATGTCTTTGGCACTTTTATTTTCATCGTATCCCTCCGTCTTGAATACTGTCGTTTTTTAACGACGCAATTGTTTTGATTTAATTTTTTCTTGCAAAGAACCGTTTAAGAAATCAAGCTTTATCCTATTTTATTTTTCGCCACAAAAAATTTCAAGTGCTTCTTTCACTATTTCTTCAAAAGGGCGAAGCTTTCCGTCTACGTCGGCATCTATCCACACCACGTAGTCCTTTCCCGAAAACCACGTCATCTGTCGCTTGGCGTAGCGTCTTGTGGCAGTTTTAAGTTGCTCTGTGGCTTCCTCGAGTGACACTTCGCCCGAAAGATAACCGAGCATTTCCTTATATCCTATCGCCTGCGAAGCGGTGGTATTCTTTTCAAATATTCCCTCAAAGAGAAGCTCACGAGTTTCGTCAAGAAGCCCGTCCCCGAGCATTATATCAACTCTTTTGTCAATTCTTTCGTAGAGAATATCTCTATTATTGTAACGAAGTGCGATAACCGTAGCATCGTATGGTGACTCGACAAGCTTTGAGCGTCTGTCAAGCTCGCTCTTTTTAACGCCGCCCGTCATAAATATCTCGATAGCTCTTATAACCCTTTTTACGTTGTTAGGGTGTATTTGTGCCGCACTTTCGGCATCTATCTCGGCAAGTTTTTTGTGGAGAGCCTCATTTCCGTTTTCCTTTGCGAAGTTTTCAAGCTCGCACCGCAAATTCCCGTCAACCTGTGTCTCTCCAAAATCCGAGCCGCGAAGAAGTGCGTCGAGATAAAGTCCCGTTCCGCCACAAACTATGGGAAGCTTTCCCGCTTCAAGCGTTTCTGAAATCTCCCTCTTTGCCGCCTTTACGTAATCGGCACAAGAAAAAGGCTCGTCGGGCTCTGCGACGTCTATCATTCTATGACGAACGGCAACCTGCTCCTCAAGGGTTGGCTTTGCCGTACCAACATTCATTCTGCGATATATCTGCATAGAGTCGCATGAAATTATCTCACCGCAAAGCTCTTTAGCAAGGCGTACGGCAAGTGAGCTTTTACCACTTGCCGTAGGACCTGCTATTGCCAAAATTCTTGGCTTTGTCATTATTTTACAAACTCACGGTAAATAGCCGCAAGTCCCTTTTCAAAGTCGCTCTCGTCAACACCGACAATAATCGAGATCTCACTCGAACCCTGGTCGATCATACGGATGTTGATGCCCGCTTCACCCAAGGCGGCAAACACCTTACCGGAAACACCGGGACGGAATGCCATCTGATGGCCAACGGCGGTGACGATAGCAATCTGATCGTGGACGGTGATGTTGTCCGGGGCGATCTCCTGCTGAATGTCAGCCAGAATGGCATACAGATGGGGGGCGAGCTTGCTGGTGGGAATGGCCAGGGACACATTGTCCATACCGTTGGGAACAAATTCCACGGACACGCCATGCTTTTCCAGTACAGACAGAATGCGCCGCAGAATACCCACCTCGTTGGTCAGACCACGCTTAAAGATGGTGACAATGGAGAAGTCCTTCTTGCCGGTGATGCCGGTGATGATCCGGTTGGGGTCGACCTCGGTGTCGAAATGCTTGCGGATCATGGTGCCGGGGGCGGAAGGGTCGTTGGTATTGCGGATGTTCAGGGGAATGTTCTTTTTTCGCACGGGATAGATTGCACCCTCGTGAAGCACATTCGCGCCGGCATAGGCCAGCTCCCGGAGCTCTTCATAGGTGATCTCGGCAATGGGGTGGGGATTTTCCACGATCCGGGGATCGGCCATGAGAATACCGGAAACATCGGTCCAGTTCTCATACACGCCGGCGTCCAATGCAGCAGCAGCCAGAGAGCCTGTGATGTCACTGCCGCCCCGGGAGAAGGTGCGGATACCGCCGTCGGGCATCACGCCATAGAAACCGGGGGTGACGATGCCGTGGCAACCCTTTGCTCTTTCGCTGAGGGCAGCGTAGGTCTTTTCGGTGTCCACCTTGCCGTCGATGGTGAAGAAAACCCAATCGGAAGCGTCCACAAAGTCAAAGCCTAAGTAAGCGGCCATCAGCTTGGCGGAGAAATACTCACCGCGGCTGGCCAGCTCATCCTGAGATACTTCCTTGGCATCCAGCCGCTGCTTCAGCAGGGTGAATTCCGTTTCCAGATCCAGCTTGATGCCCAGTTCGTCCCGGATCTCCAG
>CALCTE010000331.1 GCA_937893885.1 uncultured Clostridia bacterium
CCTTTGAGCATAGAAAATATCCCGCTTGACGAGATTGAAGAAGCTTTTGAAGGCGGAAATGAAGGAAAGGAGGGGTGTTCGTCTATGACGACACCTGCTCCACCAGAAAAAGACTCAGGATTGGATACAATTCTGAGTCTTTTTCAGTTAAATCCGCCTGCGTCGGAATAAATCCACTTCGTGGATGAAATCGCTACGCGATGAAATCTTGCTTCGCAAGGTTAAGGGAGGCGGATTTAATTTCATCTGAAGCCGCAGGCTGAAGATTTCATCCGAGCTTGCTCGGATTTCATCGTGCGAAGCACGATTTCATTCTTTTCGGGTCTGTAGACAGATTCGAACCAGCGAAATGCATTTTTTGATATAGATTCCCCACAGAAGCAAATCCGTGGACAAATTCGAACCGCCACACACTTTCCGAAGCCTTTCAAAAATCCTTCCCGTTCAAAATTTATTTACAAAGCCATAGATGCAACGGCATTTTGGACAGATTTGACAGTATGATATCCTCTTCCATCACTATCGTTATCTTTACTGCGGTATTTTCTACCGTAAGGCTTTTTTAAGATATGAATAAGCATATTACTATACTCGGTTCAACCGGCTCCATCGGCACTCAATGTGCCGATGTTGCTATAAAGATGGGCGTATGCGTTGATTACATTGCTTTTGGCGCTAACGTAAGTGTTGCGGCAGAGCAGATAAAAGCTCTTAAACCCAAGTATTGCTGTTGCGCCGATAAAGCTTCGGCAAAGGAACTTATAAACCTTGTGGGGAACATTGACTGTCTTATTTTTTGGGGCAGGGAAAAAGCTCTTGAGCTTATAGGCAAGTGCTCGTCTGACGTTATCTTTAATGCCGTATCCGGTAAAAACGGATATGATTTTACGATTGCGGCTATCAAAACGGGTAGGAGAATTGGGCTTGCAAACAAAGAATCAATGGTGATCGCGGGAGATTATGTAAATAAACTTGCAAAGGAATACGGTGCCGAAATCATACCCGTTGACAGCGAACACAGCGCGATATTTCAATGCCTTGCCGCGTCCCCGTGTAAGCCTAAAAGGATACTTCTTACCGCATCAGGCGGTCCTTTCTTCGGAATGACGCGCGAAGAGATAGCTACAAAGAAGGCTTGCGACGCTTTAAAGCATCCTAATTGGGATATGGGAAAGAAAATTCTCATTGACAGCGCGACGCTTGCAAACAAAGGGCTTGAGTTTATAGAAGCTATGAAGCTTTTTAATGTTTTACCCTCGCAGATAAAGGTTATAATACAAAGGCAGTCGATCATTCATTCAATGGTGCAGTTTGAGGATAATTCCGTACTTGCCCAGCTTGGCACTCCGGATATGCGTCTCCCGATTGAATATGCCATAACTTATCCCGAAAGAGGTATTTCGGTATGTAATGAGCTTGATTGGGATAAAATAGATAATATAAGCATTTCCACCCCGGATCTTGACGCATTCCCAATGCTTAGACTTGCTATGGAATGTGCAAAATACGGCGGCGCGGGACCTTGCGTATACAATGCGGCAAACGAAATTGCCGTGGAGCTTTATCTTAACGATAAGATAGGCTTCTACGACATTTATGAAATTTGCGCACAAACGGTCGAGCATTATAAAGACAGCAAGGTGGATCTTCCCGAAGATATGGAGAGGGCAGACAAACTTGCAAGAGAATACGCGGCGGCGGTTGCGAATAAATATGTAATACATTAATTTGAAAGGCGTTATATATGATTCCGATACTTATAGCAATTCTCGTTTTTTCCGTAATGATAATAATGCACGAATTCGGTCATTTTATTTTTGCCCGAATTTTTAAGGTGCGCGTAAATGAATTTGCAATAGGTATGGGGCCGAAGCTTTTCGGCATACAAGGCAAAGAAACGCTTTATTCACTGCGTCTTTTTCCGATAGGCGGCTTTTGCAGTATGGCGGGTGAGGAAGAGGAAGACGACTCGCCGGACGCACTTTGCAATAAGCCTGTTTGGCAGAGACTTATAATAATGGCAGCAGGTACGTTTATGAACCTGCTTTTCGGCTTTATCATAACTTGCATAATAGTATCTTCAAGCAAGCTTGTCGGTACTCGTATAATTGCAAAATTTGATGAAGACGCAGTATCGAGCGCAAGCGGACTTATGGTGAACGACGAGATAATAAAAGTCGGAAATCATAACATCTTTACCTATACGGATCTTTCGTATTTTATACTTCACGACGGTGTTGAGCCTGTTGATATTACGGTAAAAAGAAACGGCGAGAGGGTCGTGCTCAAGGACGTTAATTTTAAAACAGATTCCGTTGAAAACATTAAGGTTGCACAGCTCGATTTTACTCTTTACGGAAAAGAGAAAACCTTTGGAAATGTTGTATATAATTCATTCTTTGGCGCGTTTTCAAATATTCGAATGATATGGAGCTCGCTTCTTGATCTTGTCACGGGCAGATACGGGCTCGAATCGGCGTCGGGGCCTGTAGGAACTACCGTTGCGATAGGTGAGGCAGCATCAAGCGGCATACTCCCTCTTTTGAATATGGTTGCTTTTATTTCAATGAACCTTGGTATATTCAACTTGCTTCCATTACCCGCGCTTGACGGCGGACACATTGCGTTCTTGCTTGTTGAGCTTGTAAGAGGAAAGCCTATTAAAAAAGAGCACGAAGCCTACGTTCATCTTGCCGGTTTTGCTATTTTGATCTTGCTTATGATCTACGTAAGCTTTAACGATATAATGAAGCTATTTGCTCGATGAGGAATTACGATGGATATTGAAAGAAGAAAAACAAAAAGCGTATACGTCGGCTCGCTCGGTATCGGAAGCGATTTTCCCGTTTCCGTACAGTCTATGACTAATATTCACGCAAGTGATTACGACAAGCTTAAAAATCAGGTTTCGGCTCTTGTCGGTGCCGGCGTTGATATTATCAGAGTATCCGTACCCGATGAGGAATCGGTAAGGGGAATATATAAACTAAAGCACGATTTTGACGTGCCGTTTGTTGCGGATATACATTTCGATTACAAGCTTGCTCTTGCCGCCGTTGATGCGGGAATAGATAAATTAAGGATAAATCCGGGTAACATAGGCGACAGCGACAGGATAAAAGTTGTTGCCGATAAATGCAGATTACATAACGTGCCTATAAGAATAGGCGTAAATTCGGGCTCCGCCGAGAAGCATCTTATCGCAAAATACGGCGCCCCAACACCCCAAGCCCTTTGCGACAGTGCGCTTTATAATGCAAGCCTTTTGGAAAAATTTGATTTTGACGATATCGTTATATCCGTGAAAGCATCGAACGTATACGATACGGTAAAAGCTACGGAGGCGGTGGCGGCAAATTGCAATTATCCTTTGCATCTCGGGGTTACCGAAGCAGGTACTTCGCACCTCGGTATCTTGAAGGCATCAGCCGCTCTTGGTGCTTTATTCACAAAAGGTATAGGCGATACCGTGAGAATATCCTTGACCGATGATCCCGTAAAAGAAGTTGAAGCGGCAAAAGATATACTCAAAGCGATAGGTATAAGAAAAAACGGAATCAACATTATTTCCTGCCCGACCTGTTCAAGAACGAAGGTCAACTTGATAGGTATTGTAAAGGACTTTGAAAAAGCAATTGCTATGATGGGCAATAAATACGAAAATATAAGTGTTAACGTCGCAATAATGGGCTGTGCTGTAAACGGTCCCGGCGAAGCAAAAGAAGCGGATATAGGCGTAGCCTGCGGAGTAGGTGAGGCGATTTTGTTTGCACACGGTGAAATAGTGGGAAAGATCGCGGGCGATAAGATATGCGATACACTTTTAAGAGAGATAGACGAAAGATTTTTAAAATGAGGATAAAATGAACGGGATTCCCTTCTTTACGAGATTTAAAAGATATATGCCGTCCGACGAGCTTGCAAGAGAGCTTGAGGGCTGTGTTGTCACAAAAACCGATGCAGACACGCAAAAGCGTGCCGTAAGGTGTTATGTTGATTGCAAAAAAGTCTTTACGAAGACTTTTTTGCATTCTGTGGAAAATGATATAAAAAAGGCATACGATTTGAATATCGTGGAACTTTGCCCTCATTATCCGTCCGAGCTTTTTTCCGAAGAATATCTACCTGAACTTTGGGACGAGCTTCGCCGCAGAAAGATAATCACAAACGGTTTCGTCGATAGCGGCAGCATAAGATATGATGAAGAAAATAAGCTTTGCACCATAGCTGTAAATTACGACGGAAAAGATATGCTCGAAGATTCGGGAATCAAAGAAGCACTTTCGCAGATAATTAAAGATGAGTTTGATCTTTTGGTGAGAGTTAATCTCTGCGACGGCAGAAGCTACAGCGAAGCCGACTATGCTTATAAAGCTCAAATGGAGGAGCATTATAAAAAACTTATAGCCGAAGATATATTGAGACTTGAAGCTTATGCTCCGCCCGTCCTTTCCGGCGACGCTCCCAATAAATGCAAATCTGTCGAGGGAGATATCGACGGGGAGGAGATAATTGATTTTGGCGACAATAAGGTAAAGACGGGCTATCTTACCGCAGATCTTACAGATCCGTCTGCCGTTATCGGCGAGATACATAACGGACAAAAGCTTTTACCTATCTCAAGGATAAGTGAAAACTCAAAGCGCTTTTGCACTTTCGGACAGATATATTCGTTTGATTTCAAGGAAAACAGAGACGGCACGAAATTTATGCTTACTGTCGGAATCACAGATAAAAGATGCTCTATTTCGGTTAAAATGTCAGTTTTGAAGGAAACTTTACCCGAACCCAAAAAGGCGCTTTCCCTAGGTGACGTTATACCCGTCGAGGGCTCTGCTACGAGAGATAAGGACAGATTCGGTAATATTCTAGACGTCTCGATAAGAGCAACGGCAATAGCAAAGGTAAAGATAGTACACAGAGCCGATACCGCAGAGAAAAAGCGTGTGGAGCTTCATTTGCATACGAAAATGTCGGCCCTTGACGCACTTATAGCACCCGAAGAAGTGGCTGATATGGCAAAAGAGTGGAACTGGCCTGCTATAGCCGTTACCGACCACGGAAACGTACAGGCATACCCGATAATTGCAAAACGTGCAAAGAAGCTGGGCCAAAAGATAATATACGGCATTGAATGTTATTTTGTGGACGATACAGCAAGAGCCGTATTCGGTGACGATGACGCATCGTTTTCCGAGGGCTCATTTACTGTATTCGACATTGAGACAACGGGACTTTCAACGATGAATTGCGGCATTACGGAGATCGGTGCCGTAAGACTTGAAAAGGGAGAGGTAACAGACGTTTTCTGTACTTACGTTGATCCCAAAATGCACATACCCGAAAATATCACGAAACTTACGGGTATAAGCGACGATATGGTTGCCGGAGCTCCCGACGAAGCCACGGCAGTAGCCGACTTTTTGAAATTTGCACAAGGCAGCGTTCTTATTGCGCATAACGCAAATTTTGATATGGGCTTTATAAGAAAGGTCTGCTCCGAAAATCAGTATAACTTTTCTCCCACTTACATTGATACGGTTGCCGTATCGCGTTATTTAAATAAGGGCCTTAAAAAACACACGCTTGATTCTATCGGTGCATATTACGATCTCGGCGATTTCAATCATCACAGAGCAAGTGACGATGCACAGATGCTTTGCGCCATTTTTAAGAAAATGACGGAAAAATTAGAGGGAGAGGGCATAAACGATATCTATTCTCTTAACAGAGAAATGGCAAAGCACGCCGATCCCAAAGCTCTTAATACAAACCATATGGTGCTTCTCGTAAAAGATGGCATGGGTCTTAAAAATCTCTATAAGCTCATTTCGTCAAGTTATCTTGATTATTTCAACAAGCATCCGAGAATTCCCAAGACCTTGCTTAACGAGCACAGAGAGGGGCTTATTGTTGGCGGCGCTTGTGAGCAAGGTGAGGTATTTAAGGCAATTATGAGCAACCGCTCATTTGAAGATATTTGCGAGATCGCAGATTATTATGATTATCTTGAGATCCAGCCTATATGCAATAACAGCTTCTATATCGACGAAGGCGCTGTTGAAAATGAAGAGCAGCTACGCGAGCTTAACCGCACCGTCTTAAAGGTAGGCGATAAGATAGGCAAGCCCGTATGCGCAACTTGCGATGCTCACTACTTGGAGGACTGCGACGAGATAGGCAGAAAGATACTTATGTATTCGCAGGGTTTTAAGGATGCAGACAGAAGCCACGGACTTTATCTTCGTACTACAGACGAGATGCTTGAAGAGTTTTCATATCTCGGTGACAGGGCGTACGAGGTCGTAGTTGAAAATACGAATAAGATCGCCGATATGATCGGTGACGTATCTCCCATACCTGCGGGAACATTCCCGCCCGATCTTCCCGGTTGTAAGGAAGAACTTGAAAATATGTGCTACGAGAAGGCGTACAGAATGTACGGAAATCCGCTTCCCGAGCTTGTAAAAAGCCGTTTGCAGAGAGAGCTTGATCCCATAAAGCGACACGGATTTTCGGTTATGTATGCTATTGCGCAAAAGCTTGTAGCAAAAAGCGAATCGCTCGGCTACTACGTTGGATCGCGCGGCTCTGTAGGTTCTTCTTTCGTGGCTTGTATGTCCAATATAACGGAGGTAAACGCACTTCCACCGCACTATCTGTGCTCCGAATGTAAATACAGTGAATTTATCGTTGACGGTACGGTTGGAAGCGGTTTTGACCTTCCCGAAAAAATGTGTCCCGTTTGCGGCACGAAGCTTGTGGGTGACGGCCACGATATTCCGTTTGAGACTTTCCTTGGCTTCGATGGAGACAAGGAGCCTGATATAGACCTCAACTTCTCCGGTGAGGTTCAAGGCGAATGCCATAAATATACGGAAGTCCTTTTTGGCAAGGATAACGTCTTCAGGGCGGGCACGATAAGTGCGTATGCCGATAAGACGGCATACGGTATCGTTAAAAAATATCTTGAAGGACACGGCATCGAAGCGACCCAAGCGGAGATTGACCATCTTTGCTCGTTATGTATGAACGTCAAGAAAACGACGGGACAGCATCCGGGCGGAATCATAGTCGTACCGAGAGATAAAGAGGTATACGATTTCACGCCTATACAGCATCCGCCAAAAAAGGGAAATACTGAAAGTGACGTCATCACAACGCACTTTGCTTTCGAATATTTGCACGATACGCTTTTGAAGCTTGATATGCTCGGCCACGATGTACCTACGAAATACAGAGTTTTGCAGGATATGACGGGTGTAGATGCGATGCATGCAAAAGTGCCCGACGAAAAGGTAATGGCGCTTTTGCAGTCGACTGCTCCTTTGGGTGTATCTCCGGAGGATATAAGAAGCAACGTCGGCACCTTCGGTCTGCCCGAGCTCGGAACGAAATTCGTAAGAGGAATGATCGAGGAATCAAAGCCAAAGACTTTTGCCGACCTTTTGCAGATTTCAGGACTTTCGCACGGTACGGACGTTTGGCTCGGAAATGCGCAAGACCTTGTTAAAGACGGCGTATGGACGATATCCGAGGTCATAGGAACGAGAGATAACATTATGACCTACCTCATATACAGAGGACTTGAAAAGCTCACGGCATTCAAGATAATGGAGGACGTCCGAAAGGGAAGAGGCTTGAAGCCGGAATACGAGCAGATAATGATCGAGAACAATATTCCCGAGTGGTATATTGCGTCCTGCAAAAAGATCAAATATATGTTTCCCAAGGCTCACGCCGCCGCCTACGTAATAGCGGCTTTAAGACTCGGCTGGTATAAGGTCTATTATCCCGTTGAATTTTATTGCTGTTATTTCACCGTTCAGCCCGAAGGCTTTGACTACAATATCGTAAAGAAGGGTAGAAAGGCAATTCTTTCGGAGATAGACAGACTTGAAGCTCTCGGTAAGGAAGCGACAGGTAAAGACGAAGACACCATAGCCGCGCTTTACATAGTAAACGAGCTTTTGGCAAGAGGAATTAAGATTTTACCGCCGAGCATTGAACATTCCGAAGCAAAGACCTTCAAGCCCGAAAACGGTTGTATCAGAGTGCCGTTTACGTCACTTGCGGGACTTGGTGAAAGCGCCGCGATAAGTATCGTTGAGGCAAGAAATGACGGTGAGATACTCTCGGTCGAGGATTTGAAGCTAAAAACGAAGCTTTCGGGTACGCTTATTGAGCTTTTGCGCGAAAGCGGAGCTTTGGAAGGTATACCGGAAACGAACCAACTCTCATTTTTTGATTTAATTTAATTTTTATGTGAGTGTTTTTTGCATTTAGGTTGTATAATAGGTGAATGAAAGGAGCGATCATTATGAAAAAAGTATTATTGTTGACACTTGCTTTATTACTTGTAGTGTGTTCCACAGCCTGCGCAAGCGGGAAATCCTTTAATGCCGAAATTGCGTACGATAGCGACGCACCTTCTTCTGTGACGGGTGATCGCGTCGAAGCCGAAGACATGGCCGATGTTAAGTATGAAGGCTCGACAAACGGCGGACTAAACTCATCACCTATGGAAAGTCCTGATTACGACGGTGATAAACAAGTCGGCGAAAACGAACTTGCAAACCGTAAGCTCATAAAGCGCGTGCGTATGGAGATTGAAACGGAGGAGTACGATACGTTTTTCGCATCGGTAAAGAGCCTTATCTCTTCGACGGGCGCTTATATCCAGAACTCCACTATGTATGACAGAAACGGCAAAAATGTAAACAGAAGCGCGACACTTATCGTAAGAGTTCCGGCAGACAAACTCACGGAATTTACCGACGGTATTTACGGCGGTGCCACGGTAACTTACTATAACGAAGACCTTGATGACGTAACTGCATCGTACAAGGATATAGAAAGCAGAATAGAGTCCTTACAGATAGAGCTTGATGCGTTGAATAAATTACTTGCGGAAGCGGTAGATCTTCAATATGTTATATCCCTGCACGACAGAATTACTGACATAAGATACGAGCTTGATAGGCATGAATCTTCCATAAGGAATTACGATGAGCTTATCTCTTACAGTACTGTTACTCTCAATATAGCTGAGGTCAAGCGAGTTACTATCGTAGACGAGCAGAACACGTGGGAAGAGATAGGAACTAACCTTTCACAAAATATTAGCGATATAGGTGAATTCTTCAGACAGCTCTTTATCGGAATTGCAAGCGGTCTTCCGTATATTATCATTCTTGCCGTGATATTCGGCGCGATAGCGGCTGTAATCGCCGTAAATGTGAAGAAGCACCGCAAAAAAACGGCAAACAAAAATAACGAAGAAAAATAACTCTACAGAAAACCGTCTCGATAATTTCGGGACGGTTTTTGCTTTATGAGAGGGAAGGTAAACAATTTGTGAATTTTTGATTTGGCTATTGACAAGTTGGTTTACATGGTGTAGAATACAGGTGGTCTACAGAGTGTAAACTTTAAGGAGGCAGTATTATGAACGATTATCAAATGGGAGTTATCGAATCACGTTTTGCCGATATTATTTGGGGAAACGAGCCTATTTCTTCAACCGAGCTTGCAAGACGAAGCGGGGAAGTGCTTGGTTGGAAAAAATCGACTGCATATACCGTGCTTAAAAGGCTTTGTGAAAAAGGCATTTTCCGTAATGAAAACGGTATTGTAAGCTCTGTTGTTTCAAAAAATGAATTTAATTCTCTTCAGAGCGAGAAGTTCGTCAATGATACTTTCGACGGTTCGTTACCTGCCTTTCTTGCCGCCTTTACGTCACGCAAGACTTTAACTAAAGATGAAGTTGAGCACCTTCGTCTTTTAGTGGCGCAATATGAGGAGGAGTGATTATGGAAACCGTATTTATTAAAATTCTAAATATGAGCATAACGGCGGGGTGGATAGTTCTCGCTGTTATAGTGGCGCGATTTTTACTCAAAAAAGCGCCTAAATGGATAAGCGTTTTACTATGGTCGCTCGTGGGTGTAAGGCTTGTTTGCCCGTTTTCACTTAAAAGTATCTTCAGCTTGATACCGAGTGAACAGACCGTTCCAAGCGATATTATGTATACGAATACACCGACAATTCAAAGTGGAATTACATCACTTAATTCCGTCATAAATCCTGTGATTTCGGAATCGCTTGCGCCTAATACGGCAGACAGTGTTAATCCGATGCAAATAGTCGCCTTCATTGCATCGATAGTTTGGCTTATTGGTATTGTTGGCATGCTTATATATTTTGCCGTAAGCTATTTACGCATACGAATAAAGGTAAGAGAAGCCGTAGCGTATGAGGGAAACGTATACCTTTGCGATCAGGTTGCTTCTCCATTTATACTGGGCGCATTTTGTCCTAAAATATATCTTCCGTCCGATATGGGCAAAGCAGATTGTGCTTATGTAATAGCGCACGAAAATGCTCACCTTAAAAGACTCGACCACCTTTGGAAGCCGCTCGGCTTTTTACTTCTTTCTGTCTATTGGTTTAACCCTGTTTTATGGATTGCATACATTCTGCTTTGCAGAGATATAGAGTACGCTTGCGATGAAAAGGTTATAAAGGATATGGGCACGGAAAACAAAAAAGCGTATTCGGACGCACTTATTAATTGCAGTGTACCGAGAAGGGCTATTGCCGCTTGTCCGCTTGCGTTCGGAGAGGTAGGCATCAAAGGGCGTATCAAATCCGTGTTAAGCTATAAAAAACCTACGCTTTGGATAATAATAGCCGCGATAGTATTAAGCACCGTTTTGGCAGTATGCTTTCTTACAGATCCGTCCGTTGATATCGACGAGCGCCTTACGGTGTTTATCGACTGCGAGATCGCTTCCCATCATCAATTAGAAGACACCTCGGATAACTTTAGCTGTCTTGATTGGGAAGTTATCGGCAAAGAGAAAAAAGGCAATAAAATTACCGTATATATGTGGACGCTTTACGGTGAATTTGATTACGTAGAAGATCTCGTTGCCGAAAAACTAGTTCATACGCCTACGATAATAACTGTTGAAAAGAAAAAAGGCGAATATCATTTGATAGAATATTGGGAGCCAAGCGCTGACTTATCCGTTAAGGATAAATTTCCTTCACATCTTTGGGATAAAGCCTTGTCGCCTAATGATTATTATGACGCTCAGCTTTCCGAGCTTACAAAACTTGCAAATGAACATTTTGCTGAAAATCAAGAATCTCCGCAGACTTACGAAATAACCGATTTTACTTTTACGCCGACCGTTGTTTTCGAACGCGGAAACGCTTATAAAAAATTAGCTGAAGCGGGTGCCGTGATGCCGAGCGATTCTTCTGGAGTAGACCGTGGATTTCCCGTTATTAAAATAACGAGTAAGGAAGAGCTTACGCATTTTAAAACGACAATGGACGGGGGGTTAGATTTAGATTACGGTTCATTATTATCAAGTGCTGCCCCCACGTTTGAAGACGTTTGCGAAAAGTACAATGACGAATATTTTAAAAATAATACCCTTTTACTTATTTACATTTACTCGGGAACGCTTCAGCCGAGATACTCTATTGAGTTTGTAGAAAAAAACAGTTCTTCCGTATCGATCGGCATAACGGAAATTTCTACATTGTGTGGTGATGACGCTTGTGCGTATTGGCTTTTTGCTGTAGACATACCGAGCACTTATAACGTAGAATCCGCTGTATCGTTTGATGCTCGCATTACTTCGTATATACGTTCCGATAAAATCAGCCCGATAAGGAATCTTTCAAAAAGATATGTATTAAATGAATCTGATAAAAATAATCAGCCTGCCGTAAATCTTCTTGACAACGGAATTTATGCCTTTACGTTTTGGGGAGGATACGTTTCTATCGGAACTTACGAACAAAACGGCAACCGACTTAAACTTACAGACCAATATTCCGATATATATTGCTTTGATGTGTACGACGGTTATATTTCCTTTGATTTTGACTCATCTACAGAGAGAGATTGGATAACTTATAACAATATAAAAGATGGTTCACGTTTTTTGGAGATAAGTCCAAGTGTTTCCAATTCAGCCAAAACAATCGGATATTCATTCACAACGTCTGCCGTCGGTTTTGGCGATTATAAAGACTATGACAAAATGATCGAAGCGGGAGCATATATTGACGCGGAATACAAGGTGAATCCGTATGGGTATTTTCCGCTTTTAAAAATAACGAGTAAATCAGAATTTGATAGCCTCAAAGCAAAAATGGACGGCATACTTAATTTCGTTAAAGGAAGTCCGACTTTTGATGATATTACCTCAAAATATGATGACGCATATTTTGAAGATAACACGCTTTTACTTATATATGCCATTGCTCCATCTACTACGGCCGGATTTTCGGTTGAATCTGTTAATGTTCAAGACGGAAAATTAACGGTTGGCATAACGGAAATTTTCCCCGATGCAGGTTCGTCTGCGTATTGTTCATGGCTTGTCGGTGTCGATGTTCCAAAAAGCGTTACCAATGACGTAAATACTTTTGAGGCAAAGTTGACCTCGTGTATATCCTCTAAGGGAATGTCTTATTATACCGATTTTATATTTACTGACTCTCCGACCTCAAGTTCAAATATAGATTATTCTAAGATATTCAAGAGATATGCGGTAAATGAAGAGAAAATAAAATGTGCTGTAACATTGTTCAACAACGGCAAATTTTCATTTTGGTTTGGTTGGGAAACACACTATATCGGATATGGAAATTACGAGCAAAAGAACGGCCTCCTCAAACTTCTTTGTGACGACGGCAACGTATATTACTTTGACGTAGTAAACGAGCAAATCAGCTTTGATGCAAAAGCTTCCTCAGAGGTAAGGCGCGAAATTGAGGACGGCACCGTATTTTCGGCAGAAATAATCTCAGTCCCATCCGATACGGACTCATCACCGTCACAGGCTGAAAAATTTTCATATGTGACGTCACCGATAGACTATGTTAAAATTGAGGAAATCAAAGCCGCAGGTTTTAACGTAACTGATTTAGTTTTAGACTCTAAGCAACATTTACCGTATGTTCGCATTGAAAGTATGTCTGAGCTCGAAGACTTCAAAAATAAAATGGACAGTCGTATGAACTTTAATAGATCGTACGCGGATGCCCCATCGTTTAATAAGGTCTACGGCAACTATAATACTGCTTATTTCAAAACAAATACACTTTTGCTTATTTTTCCTTACCCAACGGCAAGTAATAATCGATTTGCAGTCGAATTTGTTAACAAGCCTTATAAGATATTGCAAGTGGGGATATCTAAAATAGAAAGTGATGTGAAAGATGAAAACGAGAATGGCTGGATAATCGCTGTAAATATCCCAAACAAAGAATATGGAATTGATGAAGTGGGGCGAATTGACGTTGAACTCGTTGCAACAATCAACGAAAGCACTGAAAGTTCGAAGATATTAGCTCAATACGTATTTGTTGAGTCCGAAGACGTCCTTAAGCCTACTGTGACCCTATATGAAAACGGCAGATTTATGTTTAATTTCGCAGCAATAAGCAGTTATATCGGTTTTGGAAACTATAAGATAGAAAACGACAGACTTATGCTATATACTGATGATTTGCATAAGTATTATTTCGATATTGATGTAGATAAATTGATTTTTGATGCAGAGGTATCTTCTACTTATCTTTGGTATTCCGATATAAAAGACGGATCGGTATTTAAACTGAAAGAATAACACGCAAGCGGCAAGAATTTCTGAAATTCTTGCCGCTTTAATATTATGTTCATATTTCAAAATATGCTTGTAATAGACAATAAAATGTGATACAATTATTTCAGTTTATTAAAGGACGGTATTTTTATGAAAAAACTTTTTTCTGTCATAGCATTGATACTTGCACTGTCACTCGTTTTGTGCTCTTGCAAAAAAGCAGTTGTCAACAAAGATGAAACGCCGAATACGGATGGCAGTGAGCAGACCGATACACCAACCGTCGATTACTCTCAAACCGCTGCATTTGCTGCTAATCACACCTTTAACTTATCTGAAATGGCGTATCTGTTTTTCGGTACGTTCACCGATTTCTACTCAATCTACGGTAGCTATTTAAGCTATCTCGGGATTGACCTCGAAAAGTCCTTCAAGGAACAGCCCTGCAATTTTGAGGAAGGCGTTGAACAAAGCTGGTTTGATTACTTTCTTGTAAGCACCAAGCTCTACGCCGAGCAGTTCCTTGTTTTAAGCGAGGCGGCGAAAGCAAGCGGGGAAACTCTTTCTGATGAGGATAGAGCCGAAATAGATGCAAGTATAAAAGACCTCAAGGATTATACTATTGAAAACAAATTTGACCTTCAAGAATATTTGGATATGACCTACGGCAACGGCGTTACTGAGGAGCATATCCGAAACGTTCTGGAAATAACCTTCCTTGCAAGCAACTATTACGAAAAAGTATACGAAGGATATACATTTACCGAAGACGAGTACAAAGCGTTTGAAGAAGAAAACTTCAAGGATGAAGAAAACTATAACTTCGTAAACGTTCGCCACATTCTCGTCGAAACGGAAGATGAGGCGAAGACGCTTCTCGATGAAATACTTAAAGCTGAAAATGTTGAAGAAGCGTTCATAAAGACTGCGGGTGAGAAGACCCTTGACGGCGGTTCCAAAACGACAGGCGGTCTTTATGAGGATATTTACAAGGGGCAAATGGTGACCGATTTCAACGATTGGTGTTTTGATGCGGCAAGAAAGCCCGGCGACACGGGTATAGTTTCAAGTACACATGGCTATCACATTATGTATTTCGTATCTTTTTCGGAGAAGAACTATTTCAGAGAAACTGCCGATGACGAAATGAGAAGTAAGCTATATAACGAGCAATACGACAAGTGGCTTAAAGAGTACCCCGTAACGTTTAACGACGAGGTATTAAACAAGATCGACGCATAATCAAAAAAGAAGGCTGAAGTGACAGCCTTCTTTTTTAGGTTAATACATATTGTGTGCCGACATATAGTTGTATATCTGCTCTCCGTGGTTTTGCTCTTGCGTCTGTATCGTGTTTAATACACCGCGCAAATCTTTGTTTGAAAATTCAAATACGGAAATATCATAAACGGAAGAAACGTGCTTTTCCATAGAAAGAGCGTCCTTGCATAGAAAAGTATCGGTTTCCTTGCAGGGAGCGCGGCCTTCTAAGTTGCAGTTCGAAGGCTGTTTTGTCGAAACGCAATCGGGCACCGTACCGTTTTGTATCTGGTTAAGCCAATCAAGATGTGTCTGCTCATTTTGTGAAAGTCTGCAAAAAAGATTTTTAAGCTCTGCGTCGCAAGCCTCGTTAGAATATTTGTTGTATTTTTGAATACAAATTTCCTCGCTGCTTTTGAGTTCCGCGATTAAGTTTTGCTCTTTTGTTGTAAGTGTCATAATTTACTCCTTTCAATATTTTGATGTTATTATTACTGTTTTCACATTATTTATTCGTTTTGCACTTGAAATGTTTCGAAAATTATGGTACAATATTATAAATATATGTGAACGATATATAAAAGAAGTGGATGACGGAAGAATGAAAAAAATATCAAAATACTTTAAATACAGTAAATATATAATCTGCGACCTGGTTTCCATTGTGATGATGACGTATTTTTCGCTTGGAATTTACAATTTCTTTTGGGGACACGGCTTTTTCCACAGCGAATATATTAAATCATTTACCGTATTTCTCCCTTTGACGATCATCATCGTCGAGCTTTCCTATTTGATCTTCGGCTTATATAATAAGCTTTGGAAATATTTCGGCACTACAGAGCTTATTGCGATAATTGCGGCAAACATTGTAGCAAGCGGTCTGCTTTTACTTGCTCATTTTATCTTTAAACTGTTTAACATACAGTATTTGTTCACGCTTCAAATAATCTTTTTTGCAATTTTTATGACTTTTGCGTCTTTCATTATCCGAGTAATTCCCAGGCTTTATCAAGATATGATAAATATAAAAATGAATCCCGCCGCAGAGAATGAAAACACAATGATAATCGGTGCGGGAATTGCTTGTGATATGTTTCTTCACGAGCTTTCAATAAAAGGCGAAAAAGGGAATATAAAGTGTATTATCGATGATAATACCGAAAAACATGGTTTAAGATCCCACGGTATTCCTATAGTCGGCGATAGAAACTACATCAAAGAAGCTGTCGAAAAATACGGCATTAAAAGGATAGTATTTGCAATTCCTTCGATATCCGATGATGAAAAATACGAGATATTAAGGATATGTAAGTCGTGTTGCTCAAATGTTAAGTCACTTCCCGATATTTCGGGTATCGTCAACGGAATTATAAGCATTACCTCTTTAACCGAGATAGATCCGGAGCTCTTGCTTGGGCGCGATCCAATACACGCGGACATTGACAAGATAGCGCAATGCGTAAGCAATAAAGTGGTTTTGGTGACGGGGGGCGGCGGCTCGATAGGAAGTGAACTTTGCCGACAGATAGCAAGGCATTCACCCAAGGCGCTTATCATTGTCGACATTTATGAGAACAACGCTTACGATATCCAACAAGAGCTTTTGAGAAAAATTCCTAATCTCAATTTGTCGGTGGAGATAGCATCTGTAAGAGATATTAAACGACTCAACTATATTTTTGAGAAATATAAACCAAGCCTCGTTTTTCACGCGGCGGCGCATAAGCACGTTCCCTTAATGGAGTCAAGTCCCATAGAGGCAGTTAAGAACAACGTCTTCGGAACATTAAACACAGTAAAAGCTGCATGTGCATCAGGTGTAGAGAAGTTCGTTTTGATATCCACGGATAAAGCCGTCAACCCAACTAATATTATGGGTGCGACTAAGCGTATCTGCGAGATGATAGTTCAGACCTACAACAAAAAATCCAACACTGAGTTT
>CALCTE010000332.1 GCA_937893885.1 uncultured Clostridia bacterium
CACCCTCAGGAGAAACGCTTCCGTTCTCACCGCTGGTAGCAGTTACGTCGTGGGTAATAACGGGATCATCGCTGAAATATACGCTGAGATCATGATTTGCCTGAACGTTTGTAAAGGTATAGGTTCCGGTTGCCTTTGCCTCTTCGTTTACAACATAATCTACATAAACGTTTTCGATTTCATAATAATTTCCGTTGGAATCTTGGTTTGGCGTAATGGTAAAGGTGATGTCGTCGCCTATCTTCACATATTCGGTCTGTCCGTTCCACCACTCATAGTCGGTCTGAACCGTTCCGTTGCTGTCCCACCAGAAGTCTACGTGATACGCTTCTCGTTTGAAGGTGACTTCAATACTGTGAGAATTATCGGTGATTGCCGGGAAAATGTAGTAGCCGTTCGCCTTCGCTTCGGCATTTTCCATACCGTCGACCAGAACGGTATCGATCACAAAACCGTCATAAGGATCAATGTAGAGCTTCGGCTCCGCACCGTGGTAAACGACCAGAGAGTTATCATCCCAGGAAACATAATCGGTGGAAGAATAAAGAGTTCCGCCTTCTCCGATCTCAGTCGTAATACCGTACATTGCGGTGGGTGTGCCCGCGTAAATAATATTGATGTTCAGATCCTGTGTTGCGTACTCCGCATCGCCAATGAAATCAAATGCGGTGTAGTTGCTCCACCAATCGAGCAACTCGTGGGTAGATTCGTCGTCATGATCATACATGACCGCGCCGTTAATCGTTACGGTATCCACATAACACCCTTCAAGAGGATAGCAGTATACCGAGTAGTATCTTCGACCTTCGGTAATCTGATAAGTATCCTCGCTGTCCTCATAGGTCGAATCAAAGCCGAAGTTTCCGTGCGTCACGGTCACGGTGTAAGAGGTTACGGTAGGACCGGTGATGCTCAAAACATTGGAGTACGGGCTTTCGACCTTTGAGGGTTGACCGTTGATCTCACGGTCATTTACCCATTTTGCTCTGAGGTAAACAGTCTCGCCGTTCCAGACGAATGCCTCCTGATCGCTGCT
This sequence comes from uncultured Clostridia bacterium, assembly GCA_937893885.1. Classification (GTDB taxonomy): domain Bacteria; phylum Bacillota; class Clostridia; order Oscillospirales; family CAG-272; genus CALCTE01. The sequence goes on from CALCTE010000332.1 coordinate 1,037, forward strand.
TGGCAGTTCATACCAAAGATCATAGAACATATCGTCCCACTGAATCTTCCGTTTCAGCGAAGATCCTTCATATACGGTACGTTTGATAACGGTTGCACCGTCACCGAAATTTGGGTCCGTACTTGCTTCCATCAACAAATGTATACTGCTATCTTCCAGAGTGGAATCGTACTGCTCTGCCCACATCATTGCCGAAACAACATCATCGTTGGGATAGGAATTGAATTGAACGTAGGGATCCCCGTAAGAGCTTGTATCATAAATTTCAAGATCGGAGATCGTCGGGGCACTGAGCGACATGGGAGCGTTGTTCTCGGGAATGTTTCCGCCGCCATAAGTCGCTACTGCGGACCAATCCGAGAACACCTTGGGCATATCGCTGTAATCACCCTTTGCAAAGGTGAAGAAATATCTTGCGCGAACCGATAATGTATGGTTAGCTGTGTCAAATCGGTAATAGGTGCCGGAGCCGTCAGTCGTCTCAATGAGACACCCCTGATCCAAAAGCGCCTGCCCGAGGGCATCCTTGTAGTAAGACGTCACATATCCCATTCCTACATATGCTACACGCTGCCCGCCGAAAGAACCGGAGTAGTCGCCTGCAAAATAACTGTCATCCCAATCGGCTGTGTACTGCCAATCGCCGTCATCAATCTTCCAGTCGAACTGAAGCGAAGCATTATATAAACTGTAGTCTCCGTAATCGCTGAAATACGAATAGGTTTCCTCGTCATAACCTCGATTGGTATACCCTTTTTCGTATATATCCATAATCGAGATTGGGTTCAAGTATTTTACCTTGATATCCATGGTGTGGCTGCCGGAATCGTACACAAGGAGACTCGGTGCCTCTAATGTGGTTGGCAACGGTTCTGCATCGACCGCAAATGCCGTTATTCCGGTCATACCCAGCAGCATCGCCAACACAAGTAGCATTGACAAGATTTTCTTAAAGCCTGTTTTCATTTGCTTTTGCCTCCTTAATC
>CALCTE010000333.1 GCA_937893885.1 uncultured Clostridia bacterium
GAGTTCGAGTCTTTCTACCCCTGCCAAAAATCGACAAGTTTCGAAAGAAGCTTGTCGATTTTACTTTTTCACTCTTCACTTTTTCAATGCGGTAGCTTTTCGCCGAGGCGAAAAGCATTTTTTGTTATATTGCTTTGCGCAAGCGCAAGTTTCCCTTGCGCTTTACACGGATTTATGCTATAATCAAACCGAGAAAGGCGGTGCGAAATATGGAAAAAACAAACATACGCAAAACAATTGCAATAATAAAAATCGTCTTAACGGCAGGTTTGGCGATATCGTCCTTTTACGTCGCACTGCTCGGTCTTATTATGGCAGATTTGGGCGGCATCGTATCGGGAGCTATTATATCCGTAGCTTCTATGCTTTTTATCCCTTCGCTGTTGCCGCTTATCTGGCTTAAAAAAAGAAAGATATACTTGATAATTTGGCTGTGCTGTATGCTTTTCCTCGGTATTGCGTTTGCCATTTCCTACGGAATAGAAAAGCACGAGGAAAGTATTACGATAGACGTAACTCCGAACATAAACGTTTATGAATATCTGCCCTTTAGGGAAGATTCTAAAATCGTAAAGTTTGACAGCAAGACGCTTAAGCTTACGGAAAATCTTCCCATTATTGACGGTGCGACGGCGGCATTCCCCGTATATTCCGCTTTCGTCAACGCCGTATACCCCGAAACGACTGAAATTTGGGACGGTGTTTTCGAATACAACAATACGATAGGCGGATACAGAGAGCTTGCAGAAAAGAATACAGACATCTTTTTCGGCGCCGCGCCGTCAAAAGAGCAGGTTGAATACGCAAAGCAATGCGGCACCGAATTCAAGTATACTCAAATAGGCACCGAAGCCTTCGTTTTCTTCGTTCACAAGGATAATCCGATAGAGAGCCTCACGGTTGAGCAAATAAAAGGTATCTATTCTGGAAAAATAACGAACTGGAGCGAGGTCGGCGGAAACGACGAAGAAATTGCCGCTTTTCAACGTAACGAAGGCAGTGGCAGTCAAAGTATGCTTATACGCTTTATGGGAGATACTCCCATTATTAAGCCCAAAACAAGAACCATACGAAGCATGGGCGGTATCATCAAGCAAGTCTCCGACTATAAAAGCAAGTCGTGCTCTATCGGTTTTTCATTCAGATATTACGTAGAAGGTATCATCAAAAATCCCGATATAAAGATGATCGCCGTTGACGGTGTTGCACCCACCGTTGAAAATATAAAAAACGGAAATTATCCGATCGTAACACCCGTATATGCGGTGACATATGAGAATAACCCAAATCCAAACGTAGAAATGCTCATAAATTGGATCCTTTCCGATGAAGGACAACGTATAATAGAGCAAACGGGTTATGTCGGTATGGAAAAATAATTTGCAAATGATAAAATACGCATAATTTCCGCTTGGTACTTGAAAATATATTAAAAATGGTGTATAATCTCTGTGTATGATTTTATTCAAGCAAAGGACGGTGTCATAATGGTACGTTCACTACGTAGCTTTTTGATCTCATTTTTGTTTTCACTCGTGGCATTCGCTATTGCCGCTAACTATATTTTCCCCTTTTTAAATAATCTCGTGCTCGACGTGTTCAACGGTAACGGTGCCGCAACCGAGCAAGGTCAGAATAAAGACCACGAAAACGAAGACGGCACTGAGGACGTACCCGTAAACGGCACGGGCCAAGAGGCTCCCGATGATGTTAGCGGTTCGACTTTTGAAACGCTCTTTGTAATAACAGACAAAAGCGGAAAATACGCTGAGATGATAACCTTTGTTAAAGCGGACAAAGAAAACAAACGCTTCGTTTTCTCCGCTATTCCCGCCACGCTTAAAGTAAACACCTCGGGAGCACAAAAAAATCCCGACGGAACGCCCATAAATCTCGGAAGCATTTACAAGGATAGCGGCATAGAACATATGACTGAACTTGTAAGCGGCATCATCGGTATTGATATTGATTACTACTACGTGATGTCGAAAAACAACTTCATAAAGACCATTGACGCGCTTGGAGCTATTCCCGTAGATCTTAAATACGACCTTGTCCACATTGACGACGACTACACCGTAGAACTTACGGCAGGAAAACAAGATCTCGACGGAGATAAGGCACTTCAGTACATAACCTTCGCGGACTACAAAAACGGCGAGCTTGACAGACTCACCGTCCAGATAATGCTTGCAAAGCTCGCGTTTAACCAATATCTGACAAACGACAAATACGCAACGTGCAAAGAGAAATTCGACGAGATATCAAAGTTTGCAACGACAAATCTCTCCGCCGACGAATTTGCCCGTCAGGCTGAACTTCTCTTCCGCTTCCAAAATTACAAGCTTGAGCCGACCGTTGTCTTCCCCACCACTACGGGAACACACGAGGGCGGAAAAGTATATTACGACTACGTACCCAACGCTGTGTTAAAAGAGTTTGAAGAGTACAGATAAAAACTATATCTGCGCATAAAATAATTACCGGAGGTTAGACTATGAGAAGTATCAAACCGGGACGCGGTCCTTCAATGATGGGAGGAGTTGTCGGTATCTTTATGATCTGCTTCGGTATTCTTTGGACTGTTTTAGCATCTAAAGCAAACGTCGTCTTTGCTTTATTCGGCATTCTTTGGACGGGTATTGCCGTTGCAACGACCGTATATAACTTCAAGAATGCCACGGGCGAAAACAGATACTCTGCCTATGACATTACCGACGAAGGCGAAGAACCCGATCCTTTAAACGAGAGGTTTGGCACTCATTACGCAAACACACGAAAGAATAGCGCCGAAAGCAAATTCTGTCCGTATTGCGGAACACCTGCAAACCGCGATTTTGAGTTCTGCAATAACTGTGGCAAGAAACTGCCGTGAGCAAAGGAGCGAGTAATATGAAGAAAGAGAACGTACATAAATTTTTGCTTGGAATCTCTGCTCTCTTGGTATTGGGCTTTGCAGTGCATACCATTGTAGATGCCGTCAGATATGATAGTATGCTGACCTCCTTTCCGTTCTACGCTTTTATCATCGCCCATGCGGTTGAGTACCTTATTCTGGCGCTCATTATCTGTGTTGCCGGATTGATCTGCAAGAAGAAG
>CALCTE010000334.1 GCA_937893885.1 uncultured Clostridia bacterium
CTGCGGCTTCGTCTGACTTATCACCAAGCCCGCTAACAAGCTCCGCCATACCGTTCTTTATCGGCTCTATATCAAGGACCTGACCGATAACGCCGGTAGACGCAACCACTACGTCTTCTGCGCTTATGCCGAGTGCGCTTGCCGTAAGTGCGCTCATTTCTTCGGCTATCTCAATGCCGTTGGCATTACAGGTGTTCGCGTTTCCACTGTTGCATATTACCGCCTGTGCATATCCGTCTGCAATATGTTTTTTAGTGACCGTGAGCGGCGCACCTTTGACGAGGTTTGTCGTATATACTGCGGCGGCGCTTGCTCTTTTTTCGCTGTATATAAGCGCGATATCTCTCTTCGTCTTGTTTTTTCTTATACCGCAATGTATTCCGTTTGCGCTAAATCCCTTTGCGGCACATACGCCGCCTTCAATAATCTTTATCATTATAAGTTAAGTCCCTTCGTTTTATCTGTTTTAAGCACCACGTTCATCGCCTCGATAGCGGCGCCCGAAGCGCCTTTTCCGAGGTTGTCGTATCTTGCGCATAAAATGATTCTTTCGCCGTTTCCGAAAACGGAAATATCCATACTGTCTTTCATACTCTTACCTGCCGCAGAGACCATTCCGTCTCCGTCATCGGCTTCGACGTATCTTACGATGTCACCGTTATATTTTTTCTTGTAGAGCGCTTTGATATCGTCTATAGAAGCGTTTTGAAGCTCGCATGCAAATATCGGTACGGTCACGAGCATACCACTGTAGAAGTCCGAAACTATGGGGCAGAATATCGGCTCTTTGGTAAGTCCCGTGATAGCCTTCATCTCTTTGAGATGTTTGTGGTTTTGTATAAGGCCGTATTGGCGGGGTGCACCTAAAAGCTCCGTTTTTTCGTTTTCATACTGCGCTATCATCTTTTTGCCGCCGCCACTGTAGCCCGTGAGCGAATGGCAGGAAAGATTTGCGTCCGCCTTCAAATAGCCCTTTTCGATAAGCGGATATACGAGCGCGATAAATCCGCCCGCGTGACAGCCCGGAACGGCTATCCTTTTTGCCGTTTGAAGCTTATTTTCAAGCTCTGCGGAAAGCTCTGGGAATGCATAGCACCAACCGTCGAGCGTTCTGTGTGCGGTGGACGTGTCGATTATTACGGTGTTATCGTTTTCCACCATCGAGACAGCCTCTCTCGCCGCGTCATCGGGCAGGCAAAGAAATGCGATATCCGCCTCGTTTAGCATCTTTTTGCGGAGCACGGGATCTTTTCTTTCATCGTCCGAGAGCGAAAGAAGCTCTATATCGTCTCTGTTTTCAAGCCTTTCGTATATGCGAAGACCGGTAGTACCCGCTTTTCCGTCAATAAAAACTTTTTTCATCATTCAGCTCTCCGTTATTGCCTAAATGCATAATTTTTCGAAATAATGAATGAATTATACCATATTTTGAATATATATGCAATAGTTTTACGAAAATTTTTTAAAATTTAAGAAAATCTACAGTTTGAACAAATATATTATATCCCAACCAAAGCTCTTGTTTAAAAAGCATAAAATAAGTAAAAAGCATTGACTTTGCGATACGCGTATTGTATAATATGTAGATAAGTAACACCAAAAGCGAGGACGGTAAAAATATGGCGGAAAAAACCGAGATAATAGCCTTTGCAAATCAAAAGGGCGGAGTGGGGAAGACCACATGCGCCGTAAATTTTGCCGCGTGCCTCGGCAAAGCGGGCAAAAACACGCTGCTTATAGATTTTGACCCGCAGGGTAACGCCACGAGTGCTCTCGGCGTAAGCAAGCGTAATGTGAAGATATCCACCTACGATATCGTAGCGCAAGGCGCGGATATAAACAGCGCGATAATAAAAACGAAGTTTACGGGGCTTTCCATCGTACCTGCAAATATAAATTTGGCGGCGGCGGAGATAGAGCTTTCGGATACGTCTTGCAGAGAGGGACTTTTAAAAAAGGCTATCGAGCAGATACGCGGAAGCTACGACTGCATAGTTATAGACTGTCCGCCGTCTTTAGGCGTCCTTACCATAAATGCGCTTACTGCCGCGCACGGCGTTATCGTGCCGATGGTGTGTGAGTATTTCGCTTTAGAGGGGCTTTCACAGCTCACCTTCACTTTGGAGAGGATAAGAAAGTCGTATAATCCAGTACTCAAGATATACGGCGTTATGCTCACGATGTACGACGGCAGACTTAATCTTACGGCACAAGTTGTGGCGGAGCTTAAGAAGCATTTTTCGGACAGGCTCTTTTCTGTGGCGATACCGAGAAACGTAAGGCTTTCGGAGGCGCCGAGCCACGGACAGCCCATAATATACTACGATAAATTTTCCAAAGGTGCCGATGCTTTCACGAGGGTGACGGCAGAGGCTATCGGAAGAATTTGGGGATAGGCGAAAAGACTATCCATGTGCACAGCACGGAAAGGAAAGCGGATATGGCGAAAAGCAGAGGACTCGGTAAGGGTCTTGACTCACTTTTTGAAGATAATTTTTCTCAAAACGAGATCAAGGAGGGCGTAAGCACGCTTCGTATTTCGATGGTCGAGCCTAACCCACTTCAACCCAGAAAGAATATCGACTCGGAAAAACTTTCGGAGCTTGCCGATTCTATCGGAAAGTACGGAGTTATACAGCCTATCGTCGTGCGCCCCGAAAATAACGGTTATTATCAGATAATTGCGGGCGAGAGACGTTGGAGAGCTGCGAAGGCGGCGGGACTTTCGGAGATACCCGTCATAATAAAGGAGATAGGCGATAGGGAAACGGCAGAGCTTGCGCTTGTTGAAAACCTTATGCGAAGTGACCTGAATCCCATCGAAGAAGCGCTCGGATATAAGTCGCTTATGGAGCGATTCGGACTTTCGCAGGAAAAGACGGCTGAGGCTGTCGGTAAGTCAAGAAGTGCGGTGGCAAATTCCTTAAGACTTCTTTCGCTTTGCGATGAGGTTTTGGAACTCGTAAAGGAAGGCAAGCTTTCTGCAGGTCACGCGAAAGTGCTTGCGGGAGTAAAGGACGAAAAGCGCCAAAAAGAGATAGCAAATCTCGCCATTGCAAGAGACCTTTCGGTAAGGCAGACGGAGATGCTTTCCGCGTCAAAGCCTCGTGATAAGAAAGCGCCGACCGATAAAGTTGACTATATAAAGGTGCTTGAAAAGCGCGTGACGAAGGCTTCGGGAAGAAGCGTCAAGATAAAACAAGGCAAAAAAACGGGAAGAATAGAGATAACCTATACGGATAACAACGACCTTGAGGATATACTCAAGAAGCTTTGCGGTAAAACATTTTTCGACGATAATTTATAAAGGAGAACACCTATGTTAGATATCAAATTTTTGAGAGAGAATCCCGATATTGTAAAGGAGAACATAAAGAAAAAGTTTCAGGATTCGAAGCTTCCCCTCGTTGACGAGGTAATAGCTCTCGACCTTGAAAACAGAAAGACTCAAAAGGAGGCAGACGACCTTCGCGCCGAGAGAAACAGGGTCTCCAAGCAGATCGGTATGTATATGGCAAAGGGAATGAAGGAAGAAGCAGAGGCGGCAAAGAAGGCGACGGCTGATGCGGGTATAAGACTTGCCGAGCTTGAAAAGGCTGAAGCGGAGCTTTCAAAGAAGATACGCTCCATTATGCTTGTGATTCCCAACATAATCGACAAAAGCGTTCCCATCGGTAAGGACGACAGCGAGAACGTCGAAGTAGAGCGCTTTGGTGAGCCCACCGTTCCCGATTTCGAGATACCCTACCACACGGATATAATGGAGAGCGTAAACGGCGTTGATATGGATGCCGCAGGTAAAGTCTCCGGCAACGGATTTTACTACCTTATGGGCGACATCGCAAGACTTCATTCGGCAGTTCTTGCTTATGCAAGAGACTTTATGATAGACAAGGGCTTTACCTATTGTATTCCTCCTTTTATGATTCACGGCAACGTTGTTGAGGGCGTTATGAGCCAAAACGATATGGACGCTATGATGTATAAGATCGAGGGCGAGGATCTTTATCTTATCGGAACGAGCGAGCACTCTATGATAGGTAAGTATATCGACAGAATAATCCCCGAGCAGACGCTTCCCCATACGCTCACGAGCTATTCTCCCTGCTTCAGAAAAGAAAAGGGGGCTCACGGTATTGAGGAAAGAGGCGTATACAGAATACACCAATTCGAAAAGCAGGAAATGATAGTCGTATGCCGCCCCGAAGACAGTATGGAGTGGTATGAGAAGATGTGGAGATATTCCGTAGAACTCTTTAAGAGCCTTGAGATACCCGTACGTCAGCTGGAATGCTGCAGTGGCGACCTTGCAGACCTTAAAGTGAAGTCTTGCGATATAGAGGCGTGGTCTCCCAGACAGAAGAAGTATTTTGAGGTGTGCTCTTGCTCAAACCTCGGCGACGCGCAGGCGCGAAGACTTAAAATGAGAGTAAAGGGCGCAGACGGAAAGATGTATCTGCCCCACACCTTGAATAACACGGTGGTAGCGCCCCCGAGAATGCTTATAGCATTTTTGGAAAATCACTTGCAGGCTGACGGAAGTATAACTATACCTGAGGCTTTGAGAGCGTATATGGGCGGTAAAGACGTAATAAAGGCATAAGCTATGATATATCTTGCTGCAAACAAAGGTGTGCCCACCGGAGTGGATATAGGTGCTCTGGCAGGAGGGCTTATCGACCTTATACTTTATGCTCTCGTAGGCTTTGCCATAGCGATGATCGTCGCGTATTACTGCAAGATAATTGCGGGTAAGGGCGTAAGACTGCTTCTTGAAAAAGAGGCATTCAGTCCCGAAAATGCAAAAAGCCTTGAAGAGCTCGGTATAGTGAAAAATGTAAAATATCACGAGTCGAGACTTGAAAAGTCGGTGCCGCAAAGCCATATTTGCGTATGTGTCGGCGAAGACGTAAAGCGATACTATATTCCCGAAGAAAATCTTGTTAGAGCACAGCGCACGTACAGCGTGAGCGAAAAGCCGCTTGGCATAACGGTCATATCCGTAATACTGATAGCGATAGTTTTCGGACTTATATACTTTACTAAAGACTTGATAGTCGAAAAAGTCGACTCACTTGCAAATTCTATCGCTTCGTCCGAATCGGGAGGACATAAGACCGAGGACGGATTTGAATACTTCCCCGATGAAGAGGAAGAAAAAGAAACTGAAGAAAAAGCGGAATAAAATTCCGATACGGAGGAACAAAATGAGCAATCGTAAAAAAAGCACGAGCATAATGTCCAGACTCTTTATAATAGCTCTTGTAGCCGTTTTCGCCATAATTTTGATAATGCTTATGGCAGGCGGCAGATACGCAAAGCAGAGCGGACTCACTTTTGTGGGATTTGTCACCAAGGCAGGCGAGGATACCGTACCTAAGAGCGGAACGATATATTACTCCGACGGAATGACCGCAAAGGTAACGGACTGTGGATTTACCGTAACGTTTTCAGACGGAACGGTAGTTGAAAACGCTGTGAAGCTTGAATTTGCAAACGGAGACGTTTACGAAGGCAAGATAAGAGACTACAGAATGAACGGCAAGGGTAAATACACTTGGTCAAGCGAGGACTGTTACGAGGGCGATTTCGTCAGCGACGCGTTCACGGGAAAGGGCACTCTTTATTACAGTGAGGGCGAAGTATATATCGGCGAGTTTACCGACGGTATGAAAAACGGCAAGGGTGTGTTCCTTTGGAACGATTGCGACACTTCTGACCTTGCTGCTTTTAACTATGATGCAATTATGGCACAGGGTGAGAACCTTACGTCTCTCACCGCAAAAGAGCTTCCCGCAGGAACGTGGTACGTCGGCACTTTTGAGAATAACGACAAAAGCGGCAAGGGTGTATACCACCACGGCAGTGAGGACGTATACGTAGGTAATTTCTCCAATAACGGCAAAAACGGCAAGGGAAAATTCTTCTTTGCGAAAGGTGATATCTATGACGGCGATTATAAGGACGATGTCATAAGCGGCACGGGCACTTACCTTTGGGACGGAGGAGATAAGTACGAGGGCGAATTTGCAGAAGGCGCAATGAACGGCAAGGGTAAATATACCAAAGCCGACGGAAAGGTTATCGAAGGTACTTTTGTAAATAACGAGCACGTTTCAGACGCAGAGGAAAGCAAAGAATAATGACGGGAATAGTAACTCTTTGCTCAAGCTCCGAGGGAAACTCGTCCCTTGTGATAAACGGTGAGCGTCTTGCGCTTATTGACGCGGGAGCGAGTGCAAAGACTATACTTGAAAGAGTAAAAGAGCTCGGATTTGATCCCAAGAACATAGAGGGGCTTTTCATAACCCACGAGCACAGCGATCATTGCAAAGGGCTATGCGTTTTGCGAAAGAGGCTTCCCGATATTCCCGTGTTTGCGAGTGCAGGCACGGCAAAGGCGCTCGGACTTGCGGATGCAAGGCTTGTTGCCACAGGTGAGTGCGTATCTTGCGCGGGGCTTGATTTCGTATCGTTTGCAACACCGCACGATGCCGCCGAAAGCTTCGGTTACGTCGTTTCGGAAGACGGCGAAAAACGTATAGGATATTGCACGGATATCGGCTACGTAACAAGCGAGATACGCGAAAGTCTTTCGGGTTGTAAGATAGTCGTGCTCGAATCAAATTACGACGAAAATATGCTTATGCTCGGAAGCTACCCTTACGAGCTGAAGCGAAGGATAAAATCAAAAAAAGGCCACCTTTCAAACGAAGAGTGTGACCTTTTCATAAGCGAGCTTTCAAAAAGCGGCACGGAGAAAATAATCCTTGCTCATTTGAGCTGCGAGAACAATATGCCCGAGCTTGCTTTGGAGGGGGCGCGTGTTGCGGCGCAAAGCAATGTGAATATATGTGTTGCTCCGCGAAAGGAACCGTCGGAGGCGTATTATGCTTAAAGTGACGGTAATACACGTAGGAAATCTCAAGGAAAGCTATTATAAAGAAGCGGTTGATGAATACGCAAAGCGCCTTTCGGCTTATTGCAAATTTTCATCTGTCGAGATAAAAGAGTCACCCCTTCCCGAAAACCCTTCCGAAAGCGAGATAGCAAAAGCTCTTGAAAAAGAGGCGGAAATGATACTTTCGGCTGTGCCGAAAAAGGCGTACACCGTGGCCTTATGCGTTGAGGGTAAGGCGCTTGCAAGCGAAGAACTTGCAAAGCTTGTTTCGGACACGGCGATGTACGGGTGTGATAGCCTTATATTTAGCCGAACTTATAAACACACGTATGAGCGAGGGCAGACACATTTGTCTTATAATAGGAAGCTCATACGGGCTTTCTCCGAAGGTCAAGGCGTTTGCAAACGCACGTATAAGCTTTTCGAAAATGACCTTCCCCCACAGACTTATGCGCGTGATGCTCGCAGAGCAGATATACCGCGCCTTTACGATATGCGCGGGAAAACAATACCATAAATGAGGAAATGCTATGAAAACGGTTATAGGAATTGACGTTGGCGGAAGCGCAACGAAAATAGTCGGTTTTAAAGACGGAAAAATGCTTGAGCCGATGGTAGTTAAGGCAAACGACCCCTTGACGTCGGCTTACGGCGCTTTTGGCAAATTTCTTGCCGAAAACAATATGAACATCGACGACATAGAGAGAATTATGACAACGGGTGTCGGCTCAACTTTCCTGCCAGATGTGATATACGGACTTCCCACGGTACATCTTGAAGAGTTCGACTGCATCGGCAGGGGAGGACTTTACCTCACAAAGCTTGACAAAGCGATAGTAGTAAGTATGGGCACGGGTACGGCTATGGTCAAGTGCGACGGAGCGGAGTTTACATACCTTGGCGGTACAGGCGTCGGCGGCGGCACGCTCACGGGACTTTCGAAGCTTATCGTGGGTATGGAGCAAACGGATAATATAAGCGAGCTTGCGGGAGAGGGAGATCTTGCGAAGGTAGACCTTCACGTCGGCGGCATAACGAAAAAGGCTTTATCGGGACTTGCCGCAGAGGTTACGGCGGCAAACTTCGGAAACGTTTCCGATACCGCGACGAAGGCAGACCTTGCGCTCGGTACGGTAAACCTCGTGTTTGAGACGATAGGTATGATATCCGTGTTTTGCGCGAGATTTACGCAGATAGACGATATAGTTTTAACGGGCGCTTTGTCGACAATACCGCAGGCAAAGCCGCTTTTTGCCAAGTTCTCACGTATATTCGGAAAGAATTTCATAATTCCCGAGTATTCGAGATTCGGCACGGTCATAGGCGCGGCATTGTCTGCGGCTGAAAATTAAAGAATATTCATAATTTCGGCAAGGGACGTCACGACGACGTTCCTTGTTTCGTTTTGTCCTTTTTTGTTAAACCAAATAGCTTTCATTCCCGCTTTTTCTGCTCCGTCTACGTCTGCTGATAGGCTATCGCCTATCATACAGCAATTATCGGGAATGAGTCCCTTTAGGCAAAATGCGTAAAATTCGGGCTGGGGCTTTGCATATCCTATATTTTCAGATGTGAATATTTTGTCAAAATACTGAAGAAGCCCCGCTTTTTCAAGCCGTAAGCGCTGTTGGCGTTCGGGAGCGTTACTTGCTACGTGGAGGGTATATTTCCCCGACAGATACTTTACAAGCTCTAAAGCGCCTTCGGTCTTTACGGCAGTTTCGTGCAAGGTCTTTAAAAAATGCTTTTCAAATTCTTCTCCGTCGTAGTCAATTCCCATAGCGGAAAGCACCTTATTCCAACGCACTTTATAAAGCCCGTCCAAAGTAAGCTCTCCCGAATTTATTTTTTCCCATAGCCCGTTATTTATCGGGTGAAATATCTCCATCGCGTTTTCGGGAAAGGGGAGAGATAACTCACGCGCGACGGCAAACATACTCGCCTCGGCGCATTTGTGAAAATCAAGAAGGGTGTCGTCTACGTCCAAAAATACTGTCGTTACGTTGTTCATATCGTTCCTTTGAGTTTTTGTAATCGTTACTTTAAGTATACTTTGCTAAAAACAAACTGTCAAGTTTTAAAAAACGCGAAAATCTATAAAAAACTATTGACAAAAATCTTCATATATGATACAATAGCGAAAAATCAAAGGCGTTGACGAAGAGAGAATGAGCGCAGAGTTTTCGCACAGAGAGACGGCGTTTGGTGAAAGCCGCCCGAAATTTGCTTATTTTTGTAGCTTCTGAGCCGAGGGAAAGAAAAGCTTTTTGCCGATTAGACTCCCTCCGTGTCCGCCACGTTAGTGCGGGAGGGGTGTTTGCCCCGTTAAGTGGCGATATATTCGCAATTTGAGTGGTACCGCGGGTTTAAAAGCTCGTCTCAAAGTATTTTATCTTTGGGACGGGCTGTTTCTGTTCCATAGAGAAAAAATGGAGGAAATCATGCAGAGTATGACAGGCCTTGATCTCAAGATCAAGGAAATGGCGCGAAGGATATACGAGCTTCGCGAGATTGAAAACCTAACGGTTGAGGAAATGGCACAAAAGACGGGCGTTTCGGTAGAAGAGTATTCCGATTGTGAAAATGGACGTTGTGACTTAAACTTTGCGTTCATCTATCGCTGTGCGCTTGCGTTTAACGTGGACGTTACAGACATAATCGAGGGTAAGAGCCCCACGCTCAAGTCTTTCACCGTCACGAAAGCAGGTGCGGGACAGAGGATAGAAGAGGCTCACGGCATGACCTACTATAACCTCGCTTCGTCCTTTAGAAGCAGGATAGCCGAGCCGCTTTACGTATGTTGCCGCTATAACGAGGAGGCACAGCATAAGGATATAGAGCTCACTACGCATGCGGGACAGGAATGCGACATCGTCATTTCGGGCAATCTTATGGTGCAGATAGGCGAGCATAAGGAGATCCTCTCGCCCGGCGACAGTATCTATTACGATAGCTCCGCGCCCCACGGTATGATAGCCGTCGGCGGCGGTGACTGCACCTTCT
>CALCTE010000335.1 GCA_937893885.1 uncultured Clostridia bacterium
CTTGGAATAAGGCTCTCATATTTTGCGCCGCTTTCCTTGTGCTCCTTCCAAGCCCTCTCTACGAGTTTGGGGTCTTGTATAAATTTAAGTCCCGTAAGCGCCATTACCTTTGCGGCGTGTATCATACCCTCGTGCATTATGGGACTGCGCGACTGGGCAACGAGCTGCCATGTGTGGCCGGGGGTGCATTTACAAAGAGCCGCGTGCATAAACATAACCGTAGGTGCGATATACGAAGCGTCGCCGACGTCTGTCGAACCCGACATCGAGGTATTCTGCTTTTTAAACGTGGGTATACTTTCGTCCAAAGGTTCATCAAGGTCGCAGTTAGGTATTACGGGTGCCATTACCTTTGCGGCAAGAAAGGCTTCCTTCGAGAAGCGTTGAGGGCCTATTTCAGCCCATGCTTCTGCAAGCGTACTGCCAACTACTTCGTTGACGAGCAGATTATTAACGCCTGATTGAAGCTCTATCTCAACCGTGGTTCCCGTCATAAGCGCGGCACCTCTTGCGATGTCGTTCACCCTTTCGAAAATTTCTTTTACTTCCGACGATTTAGGAGCACGGACGTAGAAAACAAGCGAGGCGTCAGCCTGTACTACGTTGGGGGCTGTGCCTCCCGCGTTCAAGTAAGCGTGGTGGATTCTTGCTTCGGGAATAATATGCTCGCGCAAAAATTGTGTGCCGACTATCATAAGACTGCAGGCATCGAGCGCGGATCTTCCGAGATGAGGTACGGCTCCTGCGTGAGCCGCCTTGCCCTTGAAGCTATATTTGACGTGCACGTTTGCAAGCGCGGAAATTCCCATAATGAAGTTATTTTCGGCGGGGGGAGGTGCCATAGCTATATCCATATCTCCGAAAACGCCGTCTCTTGCCATAAACGCTTTACCTGCACCGCCCTCTTCGCCGGGACAACCGTAAACGATAAGCGTGCCTGAAAGCTTGTTTTCTTCCATAACGGATTTCATTGCGACAGCCGCCGCAACACAGCTTACGCCGATGGCGTTATGACCGCAACCGTGGCCGGGTGCTCCCGCATCTATCGCTTCTTCATAAGGAATGCCGTCCTTTTGGCTCATGCTTGATAAAGCATCGTATTCTGCCAAGAACCCGATGACGGGGCGTCCGCTTCCAAAAACGCCCTTGAAAGCGGTGGGCATACCGGCAAGTCCCATCTCTACCTTAAATCCGTTTTCCGTGAGCGCGTCCGTAAGTGCTTTTGCGGATTTATGCTCCGCAAAGGCAAGCTCGGGGTTATCCCAAATGTAGTCGGCGATGGCGCTGAAATATTTCGCCTTGCCGTCGAGTATGTCGATTATACGTTGTTTCATCATTATGTCCTTTCAAAGTGAGTTATACAATCAGATTATATATTACGACAGTTGCCTTGTCTATTCATTTTTGACTTTTTTATGGCAAAAATGTTTACACGGATAAAAAAATATGATAGAATTGAGCAAATGTATACAGGGGTGATATTTATGGAATTTGGACAGCTTGAAACCGTTATTGAAGAAAGATATGAAGACTACGTATCGTTTTTATGCGATATTTGTTCGTTTGAAGCGCGCGCAGATGACGTAAAAACTCTCAACAAAATGGTCGATTTCATTGAGGCTTATGCAAAAAAAGAAGGCTTCACCGTAGAGCGATGCCCAATGGAAAAATGCGCGGATTTTCTCTGTATTGATATGAATAAGGGCGTTCAAAAAGGCGGACTTATGCTCGCTCACATGGATACCGTTCACGAAAAGGGCGTTTTCGGAGAAAACCCGATAACACGCCTTGAAGACAGAATAATTGGCCCCGGCGTTATCGACTGTAAGGGCGGTATTGCTGTCGCACTTCTTGCGATGAAGACGCTTCTTCAAAACGGTTATCCAAAACACCTTCGCCTTTTGCTCACTTCGGACGAAGAGGTATCAAACGTCCTTGGCGGAGAAGCGGAGCTTGAGTTTTTTAAGGAAAAATGTGAGGGCTTCCCTTGTGCGCTCAACTGCGAGCTTTCCGAAAACAACAGAGTAGTAATTTCGAGAAAGGGTATATGCAAATACAGAATTGACGTAAAGGGTATATCGGGACATTCGGGAATTCATTATTTCGAATGCAGAAACCCTATCGAAGAAGCGGCACATAAGATAATTGCTTTGCAGTCAAAGAGCGAAAGAGGCGGCATAACTTACAGTTGTAATATCATAAACGCGGGCGGCAATATGGTCAACGTCATTCCCGAAACCTGCACGGTGCTTGTGGACGTACGTTTCCCGCTTCAAAGTGACCTTGAGAGAATAGAAGATACTATGCGCGAAATAGTGGGTAAGTCCTACGTTGACAAAACTTCCTCAACCTTTACCGCCTTAACGGTAAGACCTCCTATGGAAAGGAACGAAAAGACCGACGAGCTTTTTGAAAAGATAGTCGGCATCTCCCGTAAATACGGGCTTGGCGAGATAACTCCTTTTGAGTCGGGCGGCGGTTCCGATTCCTGCTATACGCAGGCACTCGGCATTCCCTCTATTTGCGGAATGGGTGCAGGCGGAAAATTTTGCCACACGACTAACGAATACGTAATCACGCGCTCCGTGGCGCAAAGGGCAAAGCTCCTTTCCGCATTTTTTATGGAATCCATGTAAAATAATATCCCTTGCTTTCACATTTGAAGGCAAGAGATGTTTTATATCGCTTCTATCAAAAAGCTTACGGGTCTGAATCCGTCGTTGCAGGATATCATCGCGGAGTGTTTGTTTTTCATCCAACCGTCGTAGATGTCTTCTCCGCCGTATGCAAGAGTCATAACGAAAGGAAGCATACTTTCCCAAGCACTCTCACAAAGACCGTCGGGCTTTGTGAGGTTTTCGCAAATAAAGACGTCGCCCTCGCTTATATCGCAAGTGTGTTCTATCGGGTTTTCGTATTTTTCTATAAGGTCAGTATAATGCGCTTTTCGCATAACGGTTATCTTTATTTTCTTCATGATTTTCTCCTTTCTTGTTATTTTAATTATATCACAAATTTTCCAAAGGACAATATTTATCACCGTATTTTATAAAAAAACACTTGAACTGCGCGCTGTGGGGTGGTATAATAGGCTGTAATTTCGGAGGTGAAAGCTGTGTTACTTGCGTTTGATGCGGGAAATTCGACGGTAAGCGTCGGAGTGTTTTCAATAGAAAGCGGAGAGCTTCTTGAAAGCTTCGTTTTGACGGCGGACAAAACCAAAAGTTCAGATGAATTCCTTGTAAGTATATGCTCTATGCTCGCCTTAAAGGGTATAGACAGAACGCTTATCAAAGCGGCGGTTATTTCTTCCGTTGCACCGAATCTTACAAAAAGCATAAAACAAGCGGCACATAATATAGTTGGCGATGACGTAAAGACAGTCGGCCCGGGACTTAAAACAGGCTTTCCGATAAAGATAGATAATCCCTCCGAGCTCGGAAGTGACATCGTCGCAAACGTCCATGCGGCAACAGAGCTTGCAAAAGAAAAAGATAAAGGCGTAATAATTATAGATATGGGAACGGCAACGACCGTATCCGCAGTAAACCGCAAGGGAGAATACGTCGGCTCGTCCATAGCCGTGGGACTTCAGGTTTCTCTTGAATCCTTGCGAACGAGCACGGAGCTGTTGCCGGTGATACCCCCCGATCCTCCCCGAAGCGTGATAGGTAAAAATTCGTCGGAAGCCGTGCGTTCGGGTGTTGTGCTCGGAGCGGCATATATGCTAAACGGCTTTATAGACGCATACGAAAAGGAGCTTTTGTGCGAGTGCGAGGTGTTTGTTACGGGAGGATATGCGGATTTTATATACCCTCTCATAAATCACAAAGCATCAAAGGAACTCCACCTTACTTTAAAAGGGCTTTACGGAATCTATAAGCTCAACACGAAATAATAACGCTTCGTGCGTTTTTATTAAATTTTATGCGCCGTACCAAGCGTAAGGCTTTGACGGCAGCACCGAGTGAAAGTCTCGGAGAAGGGATATACTTATGAAAAACAAAATGGAAAAGACAGCACTTACGGCTGTACTTTCGGAGGTGCAAAATGGCAACTAAAACGGGAAAACAGAAGATTCTTTATATGGTACAGCTTGCAATACTCACCGCTTTGGTAGTAGTGCTTCAGCTTGTCGGCTCCTTCGTTAAGATAGGAGCACTTCCTATGTCGTTTGTCCTCGTTCCCATAGTTATAGGCGCTTGCCTTTTGGGCGCAAGAGCGGGAGCGTTCCTCGGATTTGTATTCGGACTTATCACAGCGATAGCGGGCATTACCGGCACGGATATGTTCTCGTGGCTTCTTTGGGATGCAAACCCTGTGATATTCATTGTCATCTGTCTTTTGAAGGCAATTATGGCCGGACTTGGTGCGGCACTCGTTTATAAAGTACTCGGTAAGGCATTTGGCGGCAAATACAAGCTGGTTCAGGCGATCTTGGCGTCTATCTCCGCACCCGTAATCAACACGGGCATCTTTTGCGCGGGTATGCTTATATTCTACTTTGGAGAACTTCCCACAATGTTCCCCGACGCAGTTGCGGAGTTCGGCGGCAGCGCTATGAAATTTATATTTATCGGTTGCGCCGGCGTAAACTTTATCGGTGAGTTTCTGGTAAACCTCGTTTTGTCACCGGCAATGGTACGCATTATCGACGTTGTAAAAAAGAAAATGAGATAAGAAGCTCGGAGGCGATTTGACCCGCCTCCGAAATTTTTAGAATAATTTTAAAAAAGCTATTGTTTTTATCAAAAAAATGTAGTATACTTGGAATGTAAAAGCAAAAGAAAAGAGAGAGTATAAAATGATAGGAATTATCGGAGCACTTGCGGACGAAATAAAGGAGATATCTTTGCTTCTTGAAAATAAGCACCTCACCGTAAGCGGCGGACTCGAATTCACCGTCGGTACGCTTGAAGGGCAAGACGTCGTGCTTTGCGTATGCGGAATGGGCAAGGTGTTCGCGGCTATGGCGGCACAGACGATGATAAACGAATTTGCCCCCGAGCTTATCATAAACGTCGGAGCGGCGGGGACTCTTTCTAAAGACCTTCATATAGGTGACGTTGCGATAGGCGAAAAAACGCTTCAGCACGATATGGATAATAGCCCTCTCGGATTTAAAAAGGGTGAGATAGCGGAGCTTGCAAGCGTGTATTTTCCTTGCGATAAAGACATGGTGGAACTTCTTTGCGAGTGTGCAGGTGAGCTTTCCCTCTCTCATAAAAAAGCGGTCATAGCGACGGGCGATGTTTTCGTTAATTCGACCGAGCTAAAGGAAAAGATAAGCTCGCAATTCGGCGCGGAGGTTGCCGAGATGGAGGGTGCGGCTATAGGTCAGGTATGCACCTTCAGAGCGACTCCCTACGCTGTAGTAAGAGTGATATCCGACGAAGCGGATAACAGCGCACCCGAAAATTTCCCCGCCTTTTTAAATAAGGTCATAGAAGATGCGACGAGTCTTATAAGACTTTTCTGCAAAAAACGTGCCGAAGGATATAAACAATGAAAAGACCGATTACGCTTTTACTTGCACTCGTAATTTGCCTTGTGCTTTTATGCTCTTGCACAAAGAAAGAAGAGCAGACTCCGCCGCCCACATCGGATACTCAAGATAAAACCGAGCAAACCGATGATAAAAATGAAGAACAAAAAGTCGAAAAAATCTACGTAGATTACAGCGAAAAGCATAAGGATAACCTTTATGATATAAAGGATAAGATCAAAATAAACGGACGCTGCAATTTAGACGAGGAAAAAGGAATACTTGCGGCGTGGTCTAATTCGGGATTCGAAATTGCAGGCTGGTTCGACGGATCTATAAGACTCTTTTTCACGACCTCGTCATATTTACCGATTCCCTTTTACGTTGTCGTTGACGGTGACTATGAAAACGCAAAGCCTGTAGAGCTTTCCGCGCAGAAGACCTTCGTAACGCTTGCAACTGTGGAAAGGGGCTACCATACTATAAGTCTGTGCAAGGTTGAGGGAGCTAAAGTAAACAGCATATACTTAACTGAAATAGAATATAAGGGCAAGCTCGACAAAGAGCCTTTGCCCAAGAGTCTGAAGATAGAGCTGATAGGTGCGTCTACCGCTTCAGGTGTAGGCCTTGTTTCGCCTAATTACAACGATGATGCGTTCTATTCGTATAGTGCGATAGCCGCACGTAACCTTAACGCAGATCTTTCCGTAGTTGCCGTTTCCGGTTGGGGAATTGCTTGCGGAGTCACAAGCTTTGAAAACGTCATTCCGAGAATATACGACCGCACTTGCTATTTTACCGACGAAGAGGAAAAGTGGGATTTTGCAAACAATCAGGTTGACGCAGTCGTTCTTAACCTCGGTACGAACGATTATCTCCAATACGCAAACAGTGACCGCACAGACCTTCACAACGCATTGAGAAGATTTTTCGACACCTTGAGAGAGTGTTATCCCGAGGCAAGAATATATATGTCGTACGGAATGATGAATAGCGTATTCAAGGACGACTTCAAGGCGATGAACGCCGCCGCGCTGAAATATTACATCATTGCGTCGATGTTGATCTTCTTGGGTATCGCACTATTCAAGGACCTTTTTGCGTTAATCGTAGGGCGCGATTTTCGTCAGGGAATCTTCATTCTGCCCGTGGTGCTCGGCGCAAATGTGCTGAGTGGCGTGTGGCTCAACCTCTCGTTCTGGTACAAACGCGAGGAGCGCACGTGGCTGGCCATTGCGGTTACGTTTGTTGGTCTGATTTTCACGGTGTTATGCAACGTGGCGCTGGTGCCGAAATATGGTTACTACGGTGCGGCGTGGGCCCGTTTGGCGAGCGAGGCGGCGATGGTCGCAGTCAGCTATTGGCTCAATCGCAGGTACTACCCGACGCCCTACCCGATGGCGCGAATTGTGGAGTATGTGGCTGTGGCTCTGGTGGTTTACGGTGCGAGCGTGGCGGGCGAACGTGCGATTGCGCAGGTGGCGGTGCAGTATGTGCTGAATGTAGTGCTGGTTGCGACGTATGCGCTCTATGTGGTGCGTCGTGAGAAGATCGATGTAGCAGCAATGGTGCGCTCGATTTTAAGACGTGGATAGAAAAAATTTGACAACTATGACGACAAAAACGAAATTAAAACTTGTGGTCTTTGCGGTGAGTCTCGTATTCTTCACACTTGGTGTTGCCGCTTTGCGTTGGACGGGTAGCGACCGCACCATTGGACTTGTGTTGAGTTTTGCGGGACTGTTTACTGTGGCTGTGATTCAAACGATTAGAATACGAAAAAATAGATAAACGACTATGAAAGTGAAAGTTATCAACCGTTCGCGCTTCGATTTGCCGCGCTATGCAACGCCCCTCTCGGCGGGTATGGACGTGCGTGCAAACATCGACGAGGCGGTGGTTTTGCGCCCGTTGGAGCGCGCAATGATTCCCACGGGACTCTCGATCGAGCTGCCCGAGGGTTACGAAATGCAGATCCGTCCGCGTAGCGGCTTGGCGGCAAAGCACGGTATCACGGTGCTCAATTCGCCCGGCACGATCGACGCCGATTATCGTGGCGAGATTCGTGTGATATTGGTCAATCTGAGCAACGAGGAGTTCCGCATCGAGGCGGGCGAGCGCATTGCACAGATGGTCGTAGCACGCCACGAGCAGGTCGAGTGGGAACTCGCCGAGGAGCTTGCGGAGAGCGAGCGCGGTGAGGGCGGCTTTGGCTCGACGGGAAAGAAATAAACAACTGAAAACGACGAAGATATGAAGGCACGAATCATAATTTTTGCGGGATTGTTCATCGTGATGGCGATCTACTGCGTGATGACCCTTATCGACGAATTGCAGGCCGAGGAGTTGCGTTGGTTGTGGATCGTGATCTATGCCGTGATGCTCGGCGTGTGCGTTGCACGTAGCGTGCAGCTGACCCGCGATTTGATACGATTGATGAAGGAAGAGGAGAAATAGTTTGTAATTCAAAATTCAAGATTCAAAATTCAAAATTAAGACTGCGCACTCTTTTCCTCCTTCGCGCCTCAGCCGAGGAAGAGCAAGCTCTCCTCCGCATTCGGCTTGGTGTCGGTTCAAAATTATTGGGATTGCGGGTTTTGGATTGAGAATATTAATGGCAGTTTCTTGGAAACTGCCCAAGTTCAGCGGCTCAGCCGTAGGCCGACCCCCGCAGCCGCCGAACTTGGATTTAGTGGAAATAAACAAAAACTGACTGAAAATGCGATTTTCGGACGTAATAGGACACAACGAGATTAAGGATCGGCTGCGACGCGCGGTCGATCAGGGTCGTGTGAGCCACGCTCAGCTCTTCACGGGCGAGTGCGGCGGTGGCGCGTTGCCGATGGCGTTGGCGTATGCCCAATACATCAACTGCACCAATCGCCACGACGGCGATTCGTGTGGCGAGTGCCCCTCGTGCCGCAAGATGGAGGAGCTGGCGCACCCCGATCTGCACTTCGTATTTCCGGTCAATAAACAGGGTAAAAAGTCGGGCGAGAAGGTGATGAGTGGCGACTTCTTGCCGCTGTGGCGCGAGCAGATACGCTCGACGGGAGGTTACTTCGACGAGTCGATGTGGAACGATCGGCTGGATCTTGGCAAGACGCTCAAACCGCTGATTTCGGTGCACGATGCGGGCGAGATTATCCGCACGTTGTCGTTCAAGAGTTTCGAGGGCGAGTACAAGATCGTGCTGGTGTGGCTGCCCGAACTGATGAATGTCGAGGCGGCAAACACGCTGCTCAAAATCCTCGAAGAGCCGTGGGAAAAGACTCTCTTCCTGATGGTTAGCCGTCAGCCGCAGCGTCTGCTCTCGACCATCATCTCGCGTACGCAGGAGGTCGCTGTGCCTCGGATCGACAGCGAAGAGCTGGCCGAGCAACTTGTGCGAGAGAGCGGTTTGGAGCGCGAGCGTGCCGATCAGTTGGCCCGTTTGGCGTGTGGCGACCTAATCGAGGCACGACGTCTGGTGGGCGGTGGCGACCAAATGGCAGTGGCCTCGTTCGAGATGTTCTGCTCGCTTATGCGACTGAGTTACAGTAATAAACACCTCGAATTGCTGGATTGGGCCGAGTCGTTCGCAACACTGACGCGCGATAGGCAGATCGCATTCTTCGGCGATGCGCTCCGACTGCTGCGCGAGAGCTATATGCTCAACGCCGGTATGGCCGAAATCAGCTATCTGTGGGCCGAGGAGGCGGCCTTCTGTTCGAAGTTCGCGCCCTTCGTCGGCAACCACAACATCGAAGCATTGGTGGCTGAGTTCGAAACCGCTCGCGGGCAGATCGTGCAGAATGGCAACGCGTTGATCGTGGCAACCCATTTTGCATTGGCAATCAGTAAATTAATTGTTAAAATATAAACTAAAAAAACTTACAACCTAATATGGCACGTGTAGTATTAATCACAGGCGGCAATCTGGGCGACGTCAAAACGCGCCTGCGCACCGCACAACGAATGATCAACGATCAGGTGGGCATCGTCCTGCGCTGCTCGCACCGTTACAAGAGCCGCCCGTGGGGCTTCTCGGCTGACGAGGAGTTCTCAAACCAGGTTTTGGAGGTCGATACCGATCTGTCGGCCGACGAGGTGCTCGACGCAGTGCAGTCTATCGAGCACGAATTGGGTCGCAACCGCGAAGAGGAGGCACGTATCAAAACCGAAACGGGTGCTCCCTACTCGTCGCGTATGATCGACATCGACATTCTGTTCTACGACGATCTGGTCTTGGAGTCGCCCCGACTGACCATTCCGCACCCGCTGATCGAAGAGCGCGACTTTGTGCTGGCACCACTCTGCGAATTGATGAAGAGCCGCAAGCACCCTGTGTCGGGCAAGACAATGGAGGAACTGCGCACAGAACTGCTCTCGAAACACGAAAGTGAGGTTATTGGCAATGAATAAATGGCTTAGAATCATAGCATTGGCGATCGTTATGGTCGCCACGACAGGTTGCTTCAAGAAGGTAACGATGGACTGCCGCTACCACGTTCGACCCTACTATCAGGCCGAATCGGGTGGCGTGGCAGTGCAGGGCGAAGGGACGATAGCCTACGCCTTTGCAGCCGACACAACGCAATGGACAGTCGCCTCGTTCGAGGACGCACTGAATGGCGTGCTGACCTCGAAAACATCGGGCGAAAAGCGCTCGGACGCAATGTCGCGTGCTGAGCAGGCCGACTCGACCGTGGTCGTGCAACTGACGGCAACGCCCGCAACGATCGTGGTGGTCGATACGAAGAATAAACTCTACTGCTGGCGTATGACCGAGGTGGTGGAGAATCTGCCCGACCTGTATGTGAGCATTACGTGGCGCCCGTGGGCGGCACAGAAACGCTATACGGAGGGTGCGTGGCGTATGAACAACGAAGCCTACGTCGCACCCGAACCCGAGGAGCCCGAGGAACCCGAAACACCGACCGAACCGACCGAGCCGACCGAACCGACCGAGCCCGAAGGCGGCAACGAGAACAACGGCAACGAGGGTCAATACACACCGGCCGATCCGATCGAATAACAAAACGTAAGTAGTTTCAAGAATAAACGCTGGAAGATGATCCGCTTCAAACAGATAATGTCGCTCCGAACAGTGGCGAAGATGGCAGTTGTGATGCTGTTTCTATCGTCGTTGCTGGTTCGTTGTGCCAACACTACAACCCCGCAGGGTGGCCCTCGCGATACGATTCCGCCCGTGCTGATGGTCGCTACACCCGAAAATTTCTCGACCAAGTTCGCCGCAAAACGCATATTCGTCGAGTTCAACGAGTATGTGCAGCTCAAAGATCAACACAAAGAGTTCTTCACCTCGCCTCGAATGAAGAGCAAACCGACTCTCTCGATTCGTGGCCGAGGCGTGATGATCGACATCAAGGATACCCTGCGCGACGACCAAACCTACGTCCTGAATTTCGGTGCCGCACTGCGCGACAACAACGAGGGTAACCCCCTGCACGGCTTGCGCTACGTCTTCTCTACGGGCGACGAGATTGACTCGCTCTATATGTCGGGCTATACCGAGGATAGCGAGACCTCGGATTCGCTGGGTCGCACCTACATCTGCTTCTTCGAGGCCGACTCGGTGCCCGAGCCAAGGGAGTATGACTCTACGATGTTCAACTTCCGCCCCTCGAAGATTGCACGCTCGCAGCGCAACGGTATCTTCATTGCGCAGAACCTCAAGCCCGTGGCCTACCGTGTGTATGCCTACGAGGATAAGAACGAGAACCAGTCGTACGAGCCCTCGATCGATAAGGTGGGCTTCCTCGACGGTACATACAACCCTACCGAGATGCCACCCTTCGCCATCTGGTACGACTCGGGGCGCCGTTACCCCTCGGCCGATCCGCAGATCTACCTGCGTATGTTCACCGATGTGAGTTTCCGCCGTCAGACCCTGCGCGAGAAGTTGCGCCCCGAGCAGCATAAGATCATCCTCTCGTTTGGTGGTGGCCGTCCCCAGATCGACTCTCTTATGTTGGAGGGCATACCCTCGGATAAGATTATCTACGAATACCTGAGCGACGAGCGCGACTCTATGGCCTTGTGGCTCGATGTTGAGTCGGAGCTGCTGCCTGACACCATACGAGGCTCTATCACCTACCTCAAGCACGACTCGGTGCGTGTGCTGCGTCCCGAGACCGAGGAGCTGCGCCTGGCGTGGCGAAGGGTGGAGACGCGCGAGCAGGAGCGCGAGCGCGAACGTCTGGAGCGTCAGCGTGCCCGTGCCGAGGCCGAGGGCAGAGAGTGGCAGGAGGCTGCACAACCCTCTACGTTCCGCCTTGTGGCCCCCACCGACCGCACGGAGATAAATCCCGAGCAGGATCTGCTGTTTGAGTTCCCCACGCCGCTTACACGTTTCGACTCTACGGCTCTGGAGCTTATCTCGTGGAGCGAGAAG
>CALCTE010000336.1 GCA_937893885.1 uncultured Clostridia bacterium
TTAAAGCTGACGGGGCTCGGACTTCTTGTTTCTTTAGCTTGCCAGATACTTAAAAAGAGCGGACACGATGAGCAGGCAACCTTTATTTCGGTGACGGGTATCATCATAGGCTTTCTTTTGACGGTTGATAAAATAAGCGAGATCGTGGAACTTGTGCGGGAGGTGTTCTCTCTGTGAGCATTTTTTCTCTGTGCGGATTTATGATACTTTCCGCTATTCTCTGCGCCGTTTTAAAGGGCACTAACAGTTCTGCCTCTCACGCTGTCGCATGGGTAGCTCTCACCGGAAGCGCACTTTATGCTCTTTCGGCAATAAAGCCCGTCACGGAGCTTATAACGGAGCTTGGAGATATTACGGGAATAAAGACAGTTATGAAGGCACTAGGCGTAAGCTTCTTCTGCTCCCTCTCGTGCGATCTTTGTAAGGAAACGGGCGAAAATTCTCTTGCAAGATCAGTCGAGCTTTCCGGCAAAGCCGTCATCTGCGCAATGTGTATACCTATGGTGACAAAACTCATAGAAATCATAGGAGAAATGACGGGTTGAAAAAGATTATATGCGTTTTGATTTTATTCTTTTTGTTTGCGCCGAGCGTAAGTGCCACCGACAAGGACAATCTCTACTCCGATTTTGATTTTTCCGACCTATACGGTGCTATGGGCGAAGATGCTCACTCGGCGCTCGGCACCGTAGAAGATTTTAACACGGACAGTATATCTCCGAAAGGGCTTATAAGTTACGTTCTATCGGCTCTCGCAAGTTGTATTTCCCCCTTTTTCAAAGATCTGGCACTTCTTTTTACGTTTTTATGCGCGGTTGCATTCGTAAGAAAACTCAGCCTGGGATTTAGCTCATTACAAACGGAAAAGTGTATAAGTTACGCCGTGATCCTTGCTCTTTCCCTAATAGTCTACAAACAGATAAACACCGATTTCAAAACGGTAAACGAGTTTCTTTTAAACGTACAAGGCTATTTTGCAAGCGCAGTTCCGATAATGACGGGAATGTACGCCTTGGGTGGAAATGTCGGGCTTGCGGCGGCAAACGGCGCGTGCTCTACGGTGGTTCTTTCGATAGCGTCGTTTTTGTGTAAAGACGTAGTCTTGCCTGCGGCAAGACTCAACTTTGCACTTTCACTTGCAAGAACCGACACGATAAAACTCGACTCAATTGTAAAGACGATAACGGGCTTTTGCAGTAAGCTTCTTGCCATCACTATGAGTCTTGTCGCTTCCGGTATGCTCCTTACCACAAAGCTTGCCTCCGCCGCCGACGGTGTCGGCGTAAGGGTACTCAAATTTGCCGCCTCCTCCTTCGTGCCCATCGTAGGCAGTGCTTTAAGCGAGGCTACGACCACGCTTACAGAGTCCGTGCGCGTCATACGATCGGGTTTCGGTATCTTCGGCATCGCGGCAATACTTTACATAATCGTACCCGTCATAGTGCGAGTTTGGGTGAGTAAATTTGCATTTTCGCTTGCCTCGGGATTTGCTGAAATTTTGGAATGTAAAAAGGAAAGCGCATTTTTAAAGGATTGCAGTGCGATATACTCACTTGCTCTTTCGGCGATATTCGGTATCTCGATGTGCTTTATCCTTGCGCTTACTATATTCGTTAACACGGCGGCGGTGAAGTAATATGGGTTTTTCGGAATGGATATATCTTGTGGCGACTTCTGCACTCATCTGCTCGTTTTGCACGCTCCTCATTCCCGATAAGGCGTATTTAAAGCACATCGAGCTTATGATATGCCTTGCATTTTTGTTGACGGTGCTTTCCCCCGTCGCAAAGGCGGTAAAAAAACTGCCGTCCTTAATAAAAATCGAAAGTGACGTTATATTCGGCGACGAGAGCGAATACAATGAATTGGGAAGTGAATACATAGAGCTGAAAACGGAAGAGATAATCAAAAGACAGATATTTTCTCTTATCGCCGAAAAAACGGGCGTGAGCGCGTTTTTGCTTGAATTTGAGCCTTCCTTTACAAGCGGCGGATTACTTGACGGAGCAAAGCTTGTATGTAAGTGCGAAAGTCCTGCCGTCTATACCGTTTTGGACATTAAAAAACAGCAGCTCGAAACGTATCTTGAAAGACTTTTAATATGCGAGGTGAAGATAGAGGTGGAATGAAATTTTTGAGTAAAAAAACAGGACTGATAACGGCGCTTGCCGTAGTCGGAGTACTTTTGATGCTCGCGGGAATTATACTGCCGCATACCGATGAAAACGAAGAAAAAAGCAACCTTGAAAGCCGCTTCGAAGAAGCTATACTGAAACTTGAAGGCATAAGCGAAGCGAACGTGATAATTCAAAGAAACGGTGAAGAGATCACGGGTGCCGTCGCAGTATGTAAGGGCGGTGGCGACGGCGAAAGAGAGACGATCACAAAGCTTTTGTGTTCGGGGCTCGATCTTCCCGCTAACCGTATTTACGTTGTGTGCAATTAAATTTAATATAATAAATGGAGGAAACTATGAGTATTTTTAAGAATTTCGGAGAAAAGTTAAAAAGCATCAAGCCGTCAAAGCAAGTAAAGCGCAACATTCTGCTTTCGGCATCCCTTCTCGTGATATGTGCCGCCGTATTTTTGAATTGGCAGCTTAATTCGGGCACTAATGATATCGAAGGGATCACTACCGGAGGTGACGGCGATAAGGTACTCGGTGAAAGCCTTGAGGTTGGGGGCGAAACTTCAAAAGATGAAGACTATTTTGCCGTATCTGTCATCGACAGAGAAAGAACCCGCGATGAAGCTATCGAAACGCTTCGCGAAATTGCCGAAAATATTGATGCAAGCGAGGAAAGCAAAAAAGATGCTATGGATAAAATGACATCTCTTGCCGATTCGATGACAAAGGAAGTTAATATCGAAAACCTTGTTATTGCAAAGGGCTTTTCCGACTGCGTTGCGGTAGTAAACGGTGAAAGCGTTGATGTTATAGTTAAGTCGACGGGACTTTTGCCCAACGAAATTGCCCAGATAAGAGATATCGTCATCGAGCAAACGGGCGCAACACTTGACAACATAAGAATAATCGAACACGAGTAAAGATAAAAACCGCACCGCGAACCAGTCGCGGTGCGGTTTTTTGCATTAGGCAGTAAAGGCGACCAATGGTCGCCCCTACGTGTTAAATTAACTTGTCAAGGCTAACTCCGAATACTTCGGCAAAGCCTTTTAGTTCTATGTCCGTAACGAATCTTCGTCCGCATTCTATTCTCTGTATAGCATTCTTGTCTACGTCTATTCCTATAAGCTGCATTTTATCCGCAAGACCTCTTTGCGAAAGCTTCGTCGGATATGCTAACCTGAACTTGCGAATGTTATCGCCGCATATATTATTCTTTCCGTCATTTTTATTTTTGAACATTTCGCACCTCTATTTTGACATTCAGTGATTGACAAATTTATTATATTATGTTAGAATACGTCAAATGACATTTACTAAATGTTGAAAGAAGAAGTCCCGAATACAGACTTGTTAAAGTGAATATGGATAAAAAATGACAGAGAACATAAGCGTTCTCTGTCATTTTCTTTACGCCTTTTTAAAGGCTTTGTTAAATTCCGCGACGGAGGCTTCGATAAGCATACGCATTTCAATTTCGCTATACGCAATACCTCTTTCTTTAAGCATCGTCGAAGCCGATTCGAGCGCCTTCATAAGCTTCTCCTCGCCGTGCAAATTCTTATACACCTGCTCTACGAATTTTACGACCGTATCAGCTATCTCTTTCTTTTCTTTATCCGCGAAATAATTGCCGATAAGCTTTTTTGCGGTAATGCCAAGGTAACCGAAAATAGCCGTAACGACGGTATATATCAATGTCACTCCGTACTCTGCAAAAAATTCCTTCAATATTTCCATTTCTTTTCTCCTTTATATCTTTTCAAGATCGTTTACGTAAAAGCGTCCCGTATATACGTTTGCCGTTTTCTCCGTGCTGACAAGAGCAATGTTGTTTTTTTCAAGAGCCCTTACGTAAAGAACCGTGCTCTTTACCCAATTGCTCACTCTTGCGCCCGATGCGAAATTATTTACGCCTTCTTTCAGCTTTACGCTGTCCCCTACTTTAAGCTCAGTGCTTTCAAATTTCTTTACTTTATCTTTGTCAACAAAGCCGTAAACATTGCTTTCCGAGTCGGTGTGTATCAAATGATACGGGTGCTTCCCGCTCGGAGAAATTATTGTAATCTTCGCCTTACCCGCTCTTGCGGGAAGACCGCTTTGGGCGTTTGCGTTCGTGTAATGCTCACCGCCCGTAAAATATACTACGTCACCGAGCGAAAAGTTTTC
Organism: uncultured Clostridia bacterium; assembly: GCA_937893885.1. Lineage (GTDB taxonomy): Bacteria > Bacillota > Clostridia > Oscillospirales > CAG-272 > CALCTE01. Next base: position 4,298 of record CALCTE010000336.1, read on the forward strand.
ATCTGCGGGCTTTTCCGGCACCTCGGGCTCCGTAGGCTTTTCGGGCTCTACCGGCTCTTCGTCTAGATATTTTGAGATGAGTTTTTTGAATTCGAGCCAATTTTTCTTTGCAACGCTTTTCGAGTTACTGTCGAATATGTAAACGGGGCACCATTTTTGTCCGTAGATAATATTCGTACTCTGATCGTCCTTATCGGCGAAGATATTGCCCTTTAGTTTATTCACCCAATAGGTGTGGCTTACGACGTCGTCTACGGTAAGACCGTGCTTTTTGAGAAGCCACGCAATAAGTCTTGCGCCGTTATCGTAAGCGGCGGAATTTATACTCTCGTCCGCTTCGCCCATAATTATTTCAAGCGAAAGTGACGTGTAATTTCCGCCGTCTGCGGCGCTTCCGTCACCTGCGTGCCACGATACCTCGGCGCTTCCTTCAGGATCGTCGGGTACCATACCCGTACCCGCCTTCAAGTTTTGCCAAGCACCGTTTTTGTCAACGTAGAAGTGAACTCTGGCGCTTCCCATATTTTCATTATAGGTAGCCCTTGTGTAAAGCTCTCCCTCATCGTCGATGCCCTTATGCCCTGCGGTATTGTGAACGGTCACGGAAAGCACCTTGCCCGTCTTGTTCGTTAGTTTCTGCTGTTTTTTGTAAAGGGCGCCCTTCTTAAAGCCAGCCGCCCTTGCTTTTGCATCGTCCTTCCAAACCGTGCCGTCAGGAATGATCTTGGCGCATATTTTTACGCCGTTGACATTATAGATTCTGTCAGGATTCATAAAAAACCTCCTTTATTTGTCTTTTCATTTTATGCATAAAAAATAATTTTGAGAATATTATCTGACCATTTCATCAAATGCGGACAACGGATAATCGTGAAGTCCGCTCGTATAACCGTGTTCAAGACGTAAATGCTCGTTTAAGCGGTTATGCTCAAGCATAGCCAGATAGTGTGCGCTCTGCGCCATTCTGTCAAACTTCTCCCTCTCCTCAGAGCGTTTTACAAGTTTATCGACTTGCTGTTTAATGTACTTTATCTCCGCCTTCTGCTCGCCCTCGCTAACGCCCTTTTTACCAGCGGCGGTAAGTCTGCCCACTGCAAACGCCATAACCGTAAACAAAAGACCTACGGCGGAAATTATAAGCGATATAGATGTCATCGTTCCTCCTTTCGAACAAACGTTCTTGTTTTGGTGTCAAAAAAATGCCGCTTTTTCCCGAAAAAAGCGACACCGATCAACCCGATTGACCGTAGGTATATTATACCACAAAATGCGAAAAAAATCAAGTGCGAAATGAGTTTCGCGACAAATATTCTGCTTTTTTGCCTCAATGCCCTTTACAAATGCATAAAACTGTGATATAATCCAATCTATGTGTATATTTTGTGCACAAATATTATAAAATCCAAGGAGGACACCTAAAGTGGACGTACCCTTATGGGTTGCACTGCCGCTTCAAATCATTCTTATCTTCGTTAACGCTTTTTTTGCGTGCGCGGAGATAGCAGTCATTTCCCTAAATGAAAACAAACTTAAGAAAGCCGCCGAGGAAGGCGACAAAAAAGCAAAGAAAATGCTTAAGATGGTTACAAACTCCACCGCATTTTTGTCAACTATTCAAGTATGTATTACTCTTGCAGGCTTTCTTGCTTCGGCTTTTGCAGCCGAAAACTTTGCAGAATCTCTCGCAAAATACATCAATGGCACCGAAACTTTTGCCTACCTTAACGACGGTCTTGTCGAGACGCTTTGCCTTATACTTATAACGATATTGCTGTCGTTTGTTACGCTCGTATTCGGCGAACTCGTTCCCAAACGTATCGCTATGGCGAAAGGTGAAAAGGTAGCAAAGAGCGTATGCGGAGCGATTTTATTTATGGGCACTTTGATGAAGCCTGTAATATGGCTTTTAACCGTGTGCACCAACGGAATGCTCCGTCTTTTAGGAATCAACCCCGTCGATGAGGGCGAGGAAGTTACCGAAGAAGAAATACGTATGATGGTCGACATCAGCGAGGAAAACGGCAACATCAACGCAAACGAAAAAGACATGATCGAAAACGTTTTCGAGTTCAACAACATCACCGCGTCCGAGATAATGGTACACCGCACAAACGTACAGACCGTGCACATTGACGACAGTGACGAGGACATCTTCAAGATCATCGAATCCACGGGACTTTCCCGCTTCCCCGTATACGGAGAAGACCTTGACGATATCTTGGGTATACTCAACGCAAGACGTTTCTTAATGAACAGACACCAAGAAATCAACACTCCCATCAAAGAGCTCTTAAAGCCTGCGTATTTCGTACCCGAAATGGTACACGCAGACGTGCTTTTCAGAGATATGCAGTCAAAGAAGATAAGCTTTGCCGTGCTGGTTGACGAATACGGCGGAATGAGCGGTATCGTAACGATGGAAGATCTTTTGGAAGAGATCGTCGGAAACATCTACGATGAATTTGACCCACAGCCCGAATTCGAAATAGAAAAAATAGACGACGAAACCTGGAGAGTATCCGGCTCGATTCCGCTTGACCAAATGAGTGAGGAGATCGAGTGGGAAGCACCCGAGGACGAGGACTTCGAAACCCTCGGCGGACTTGTTTACAGCGTTTTGTCACAGATTCCCTCCGATAACGACACGCCGCACGTAGAAGCTTACGGACTTGATATTCAAGTCGAAAAGATTGAGGAGCGCCACATAAAGCGCGCTATAGTAAAGAAGCTTCCCAAGGAGCCCGACGAAGACGCGGACGAAGAATAATATGATAAAAAACCGAGGTTTGGAGCCTCGGTTTTTGTTTTTAAAAAGAAACTGTCCTCCGGCTTTATGCCGAAGGACAGTTTTGAATTATTCGCCGATTATGGAATTGATAATGAAGTTTCTGTAGCTTACTCTTTCTTCATCTGTAAATGTACCGTGAGTCGTTCCGGGGAGTACCTTAAACGTCACATCGTGGCCTGCATCCTTCATCTTCTGAACGAATACCGCCATTCCCTCATCGTCAAAGCATTCATCTTCTACGTTACAAACGACGTAGTAGGGAACTTTGGGCATTGTTGCAATGTTTTCTTGGGGAGTGATAGCCTTAAGACCTTCCGTCAAAGGCATATCGTATGCTGCGATAGCAGAAAGGTAGGTTCTGGGAAATTCCTTCTGTACTTCAAAGCTTCTGTATTCGCCGAGAATATCGTAGCAGGGGCAAGCAGCCATACAGGATATGATATTGTGGCGAGAGCCGTGTGTAAACATAAGTGCGCCGAGACCGCCCATGCTTCCGCCTGTAGATACTACGGGAATGTCGTCGGGAAGGTTATAATGATCCTTGAGAGCGTCGATAACGAGGTCTGCCATACGAATTACGCCCTTATTGCCCCAGCTCCAAGGTCCGCAGTACATATACATTACTGCTATGCCCTTCTTGCCGCACTCTTGAGCAAAGTCAGATGAGTATTCGCCCATACCGACAAGACCGCCGAGACAAGAGCTTCCGCCGAGACCGGGGAATTCCATTACGATTCCCTTAATGTCGCCTTCAACGTATCTCAAGTTGTTTCTCGTGTAGTAGCTCAAATTCTCGAAATTGATGTATTCGGCATCAGCCTCTGCATACTTTTCGTATGCAGCACCTGCATTTGTTCCTTCGGGAACAACAGCAGTAACATTTTTGTCAGCGTACTCTTTTTTCTCGGGAGCTTCCACTTTAGCAGTTGCCTGCTTCTGTACAAACATCTCTATTTTTCCGCTTTCCGCAGCGCTGGTCGCACCGTGTTCTGCTCCGTCTATCATTGTGAGAGTGATGTCTTTGCTCTTCTTGCCAAGCTCGTTTACAAGCTTTTTAAGAGTCGTAGCTTCAACTATAAGATCATCCGTACCGCCTACAATATAGTAAGGAATATTGGGCATATATTTTGCCTTTGCAGAAAGAGAGATCTCCTGTAAAGCGTCTTTAAGGCTTGAATCGTAAGCGTACACCGACGTTACGAAGGTTCTCGTGTAGCTCTTTTCGCGAGCGAAGGATCTCTCAATATCAGCTACGGGGAATTCAGCCGCGCAAGCAGTGATGTTGTGTCTTGAATCAGCGGTATACAAAAGCGCACTCGTTGCACCCATACCCTTACCCATAGAAACTATGGGAGTAGTGTCGCCAAGACTGTACTTGTCCTTTATCGCGTCAACAACGAGGTCCGCAAGTCTTACAACACCTGCGTCTCCCCAGCCCCAACGGTCTGTCAATACGCGAGCATAAGCAACGCCGAAAGTTGCCAAATTTATGCCTATCGTAGACGTATCGGTCATTGATTCGTCATTGATCTCGGGAAACGCAATAACGATACCCTTGATGTTTTCCGTGTTAAGATGTTTGAAATTCGTTGCAGCGTAAAGATCAAGAGTGTCCTTGTTTATTATCTTGCGGTCTTCTTCTGCATACTTCTCGTAGCGATAACCCATTGGTACGTACTCCTCTTCTTTGTTCTCTTCTTTGTCTTTGTCGGGATTTTCTTTCTGCGTATCGTTGCTTGGTGTGTCGGGAGTATCGGGCGTTGTATCATCGCCGCACGAAACAAGCGCTACACTCAAAAGCATTACGATAGCGAGTAAAAATGCGATCTTTCTCATAGAGCCTCTCCTTTAATATATTTATTTTTATTAATTTCGTGGTTATATGACCTTATACCAAGCACTCTTTTACCTTTGCTTTGATAAACTCAAGAAGTGCAGGTTCGGTCTTCTCATCTGTTGGTACATATGCGCAATTTTCGATATTGGCGTTAAAAAGCGTTTTGCACCATACGAGTGCGGCGAGATATCTTCCGTATCCGAGAGAAAGGTGAAGCTTGTCGCGATAAAGCGAGATTCCTCCCTTTTCGCTGTTGAAGATGCTTTCGTCATTTATCGCGGCGTATACGACGTCACCCGTGGGAATTATCTCAAGGACGTTATCACGCGCAATTTTCTGTGTAACGTTATGAACGGCGTTTTGCATAACCGCAGCGCTTGAGTTATAAAACTTCTCAAAAAGATCGTTCTTTCTGCAGTACTCGTACGCCCAGCCTTGATGAAGATAGAGCTTTGCCTTGGGACAAGCGTCGCGAACTGCGGAAAGAAGATTTTTGATAAAGGGGTAGTAGCTCTCCTCTATGCCCGAATATCCGCTTACCTGCTGAACGGTTATAATATCCCAATCTTCGAAAGCAAGTGCTTTTTTCAAAGATATCATCTTGTCGTCTTTTCCGTTTGAGAGATTGCCGTTTTTTTCGAAAACATATTTCGGCTCGTCGGAAATATAGTAATCCCAATGCATTTCGAAACTGCAAGAGCCTACGTAAAGGTTATACGTAAGTATCTCTTTGCCCAAATTTTCAGCTACATCGTGAAGATATCTGTGGCTGTCTTGCGAAAAGCTGTTGCCGATAGATAATACCTTTATCATATATTGCGCCTCTTTCATCGAATCACGAGGCTATTGTATCACCTCTAACGGCATATTGCAAGATATATAAGTCATTTTTTTGAAATTTTTTGTATTTACTGATAATATCCCGTTTTGCTATTCGATAACTTCATAACCTTTATCGGTTATGGTTTTTTTCAATATCTCCAAAGGTGCGTCGCCTTCGACCGTTACTGTGCCTTTCTTGTGATCGGCTGCAGCCGAAGTAACGCCGCTTACGGCTTCAAGAGCAGTTTTTACTGCCGCTTCACAATGGGGACACATCATTCCTTTTACCTTAATTACTGTCATAATATTTTTCTCCTTTATCGTATTTTTCTTTTCAAATTTGAATGCGTTCAGTCTTAATGCGTTAGCGACCACGCATACGCTTGAAAGGCTCATTGCCGCCGCACCGAGCATCGGGGTTAGCGTGATGCCGAAGTGGCTTAATGCTCCTGCGGCTATCGGTATGCAAACAGCGTTATAGAAGAACGCCCAAAACAGATTTTCTTTCACGTTGCGAAGCGTAGCTCTGCCCAGAGAAAGTGCCTTCGCAACGTCCTTCACGCCGCTTCCCGTGAGCACCGCGTCTGCACTGTCTATGGCTATATCCGTACCTGCTCCGACGGCAATTCCCAAATACGCCGCGGTGAGCGCGGGAGCGTCGTTTATGCCGTCGCCGACCATAGCGCATCTCCCCTTTTCGGAAAGAGCCGCTATCTTTGCCGATTTCGTATCGGGCATAGCCTCTGCAATTACTTCGTCGATGCCGATATTTTTTGCAACTGCGTTTGCCGTAACGGTGTTGTCACCCGTGAGCATCACCGTGCGTATCTTCATCTTTTTAAGGAGTGCTATCGCATCTTTTGCGTCCTCTTTTACCGTATCGGCTACGGCGATAACACCGAGAAGCTCATCTTCCGTGAAGAACAGAAGCGGTGTCTTTCCGTCACCTGCAAGCTCCTTGCAAAGAGCTTCCGTTTCGCTTGAAATATATACGCTGTTTTTGGCAAGCGAAAGGCTTCCGCCCGTGACGCGCACTCCGTCTGTAAGCGCCGTAACGCCGCTTCCGACAAGTGTGGAAAAGTCTTCAGCCTCATAAAGCTCCGCACCGTTTTCTTCCGCGTATTTCTTAACCGCATTTGCGAGAGGGTGATTACTTTTATACTCAACGGAATACGCGTACGAAAGGAACTTTCCGTCGTATTCGTATACATCCGTGACTGACGGCGTACCGTTTGTTAAGGTGCCCGTTTTGTCGAAAACGACCGTATCTACTCTGCCCGCCCTCTCAAGTGCCTCGGCGCTTTTGTAAAGAATTCCGTTTTTCGCCCCGACGCCGCTTCCGACCATTATCGCAACGGGTGTTGCGAGTCCGAGAGCGCAGGGACAGCTTATGACAAGCACGGATATAGCTCTTATAAGAGCAGTTTCGAAACCGCTTCCGAGAGCCGTCCATATACCGAAGGTGGCTAAAGCCACGACTATTATTGCAG
>CALCTE010000337.1 GCA_937893885.1 uncultured Clostridia bacterium
CGAAGCGATTGAACGGGCAGAGAACAGGGATGCCTTTGAAAAACTTCTTTCTGAGCTGCATATCCCTCAACCGAAGGGCAGAGCGGTAACGAGCATTGAAGCCGGTGTCAGAGCTGCAGAAGAGATCGGATATCCCGTGCTCGTTCGCCCCAGCTTTGTTCTTGGCGGCAGAGCGATGCAGATTGTCGCGAAAGAAGAAGCGCTCCGAAACTATCTGAAAACCGCCGTTGAGATTGATGAGGATAAGCCTGTGCTTGTGGATAAATACATTCGCGGCAAGGAAGTCGAGGTCGATGCGATCTGCGACGGTAAGCGTGTGTTCGTTCCCGGTATTATGGAGCTGGTTGAGAGAACCGGTATCCACTCGGGAGATTCGATCAGCGTATATCCTACCTTTTCAATCTCCGATAAAGTCAAGAACACAATCCTCGAATACACCGAAAAGCTCGGACTTGGTATCGGTATTATAGGACTCTTCAATATTCAGTTTATCGTGGATGAGCACGACGACGTTTATATTATTGAGGTCAATCCTCGTTCCTCCCGAACCGTACCGTTCCTTTCCAAAGCGACGGGATATAGTCTTGCGGATATCGCAACGCTGGTTAACCTCGGCGTATCCTTGCAGGAGCAGGGTCTCTTCGATATTTACCCGAAAGAAAAGAGTCGTTATTACGTGAAGGCACCCGCATTCTCATTCTCCAAGCTTCGCGGCATGGACGCATACCTCTCTCCCGAAATGAAATCCACGGGAGAGGCAATCGGCTACGACGAAAAGCTGCATCGCGCCATGTATAAGGCGATGATCGCATCGGGTCTGACGCTCCGCAATTACGGTACGGTGGTTGTCAGTGTGGCAGACGAGGATAAGGCTGAGACTTTACCGCTTATAAAGAGATTTTATAATATGGGCTTTAATATCGAAGCCACCACGCTTACAGGACAGTACCTAAAGGATCACGGTATCCGTACAAGAATCCGTCACAAGCCGAGCGAAGGTAGCGAGGAGGTTCTTGACTCTATCAGACAGGGATATGTTAGCTACGTCATTAACACCCGTGCAATCTTGTCGGGTAAGCATTTTGGAGACGGTGTTGCCATTCGTCGCTGTGCGGCGCAGAACAACATTACGATGTTGACATCCCTCGATACCGTCAGAATGTTGCTGGACGTTCTTGAGGAGGTTACGATGGGAATCTCCACAATTAACGCAAAATAAAAAGGAAGTGATCAAATGCATTTTACGAAAATGCACGGACTCGGAAACGATTATCTGTATGTGTATGGTGAGGTTCCGAGCAATATTGAAGAATTATCAACAAAGCTTTCCGAGCGGCATTTCGGTGCCGGCTCGGACGGTATGATCTACATATCACCCTCTGCCGTCGCGGATTTCAAAATGCGTATCTTCAACGCAGACGGAAGTGAAGCCAAAATGTGCGGAAACGGTATTCGCTGTGTCGGTAAATACGTTTACGATAAAGGCTATACCGATAAAAAGAGTCTGACCGTTGAAACTCTTTCTGGTATCAAGACCTTGGAGCTTGGTGTCAGCTTCGGTAAGGTCAAAAGCGTGACCGTGGATATGGGACAAGCTGTTCCTGCCGAAGATATGACGTTAAATATTGATGGTGAAACGGTCGTTTTGACTCCCGTATCTGTCGGTAATCCTCATGCGGTTATCTTTGTTGATGATATCGAAAAAGCACCTCTCACCACACTTGGACCGAAGATCGAGCATCACGAGGCGTTTGCGGACGGAGTGAACGTAGAATTTGTTCAGGTGCTTGGGAATAGCGAGCTTCGTATGAAAGTATGGGAGAGGGGAAGCGGCGTGACGATGGCTTGCGGAACGGGTGCGTGTGCCTCTGCTACGGCTGCGGTCAAGAAAAAATGTTGCGCACCTTGTGATCCAATCTCAGTTCATCTTCCGTGATAGTAATCGTACTGCCATTGTATATCGTGTCGTATAATCCGCCGGTTCTTGCTGCCGGATCATAACCATTCGTAACATCATAAGTGGCTACGACCGGGCTGTTCTTATCTCCTCCATTCCGGACATTGATCCGCATTGTTGTCGCTGTATGGGCAGCATGGTCACTGATTTCATTGCTCTGAATCGTCCCGGTATTATCCGGACGATCGATGCCTACCTTAAATGCCACCTGTTTGTTCACACCTTCTGCCTGCCCAATGGTAACTCTCAACTGCGGTATCGGCTCTGTACCAACGACAATCTGACCGATCAACGCATTGTGAACCGTACCCTGCGTATCTCCTACGTCCAGAGAGCCATGGATACTTAACACATAACTGTCGCCGCCTTTGAGACCACTCAGAGAAACCGGAATGGCGTAGATGTCGGACTCCGTGGAAGGCAATTTTTCCGGCATCACAGTATAACTTCCTGCTGTACCGACTTTACCGGTAGAACTGGTGTACTTTACAATCAACGGATTCTCCTGTGTTGCCTTGATGGAAGAGCCGTTCGTATCAATACGGAGTGTACCTTCGATGTAATCATGCTGACCGTCTCCACGCTCAAAGCTGACAATCGGATATCCCTTGCCGTCCATTATAAACCCTCCGGAAGCAATGCTGGTATACTTT
>CALCTE010000338.1 GCA_937893885.1 uncultured Clostridia bacterium
TCATTATTGGTTTTATGGTGGTTATGTTCTCAATGAGCAGCGGAAGTGTGGACAACATACTTATGCAGATTTGCTCTTACATTCCGTTTACCTCACCGATGGCTATGTTCACAAGAATTGCTATGAGTACTGTGCCTTGGTATGAGATTGCAATTTCCATCGGCATTTTGATTGCTTCTACCTTTGGAATCGGAATTCTTTCTGCAAAGATCTACCGTGTCGGTGTTCTAATGTACGGTACATCCCCGAAGATTGGAAATATCATCAAAGCAGTTTGGAAGGCGTAATTAATGGAAAATATTATTAACGAGCAGGATGAATGGGAGAAACTTTCTCCGGAAGAAAAGAAAAAACAATTGTTTTTGAAGCAAAAGAGACTTCTGGAAACTTTTCTCGAAAGAAACGCCATTTCACAGTCCCAGTTCGAAAAGAGTCTTGGGGATCTGCGAGAGAAAATGGGAATGGTTGGCGTAGACTGATTATCAATAGAATTTAGCAGAAAGGCAAAAACGCTATGAAAAAAGCAAAAGTTTGGCATTCAATCAAGGATTTCTCAATCATTACCTTTGGTGCTGTATTGGCGGCTGCGGCAATCTATTTCTTTATGCTGCCAAGCCATGTAGCTGTAGGTAGTGCATCGGCTCTTGCCATGGTGCTCGGGAACTTTATTCCTCTGCCGGTGTCGATGATTACGCTGGCAATAAACGTATTTCTCTTGATTATGGGTTTCATTTTAATCGGACCTGAATTTGGAGCAAAAACCGTTTATACATCCATTATGGTCCCGGTGTCAATGGGTGTGTTTGAGATCATTTTCCCGAATTTCCAATCCCTCACGCAGGATCCGTTGATTGACGTTCTTTGTTACATATTAGTTGTCGGTATGGCAATGGCTATTCTTTTTTCGAGAAATGCTTCCTCCGGCGGTCTTGATATTGTTGCAAAAATAATGAACAAGTATTTGAAGATGGATTTGGGACGTGCAGGTGCAATTGCCGGTATAGCTGTGGCTTTGGCAGCAGCCTTTTGTTATGATACCAAAACCGTAGTGCTTAGTGTTCTCGGTACCTATTTCGGCGGCATAATCGTTGACCACTTCATTTTCGGTTTGAATATCAAGCGACGTGTATGTGTTATTTCGCCTAAGCTTGACGAGATAACTGATTTTGTGCTACACGAGCTTCATAGCGGTGCAACGCTCAACAAAATTACCGGAGCATATGATAAAACAGAGAAAAAAGAAATTATTACAATTGTAGATAAACATGAATACAGAAGATTGATGGATTTTGTCAAGAAGGTTGATCCGAAAGCGTTCGTTACTGTGTATGCGGTGAACGAGATTCGGTATCAGCCAAAAATATAAAGGGTTATGGAAAAAGAAAAAGAAGAGTTTTCCTTTTGGTTAGACAAGGAAAACAAGGTGATATCCTTTCACTTTGAAAAGGATGCGGAAAAGATGGATTTTAAATCCCGAGAAGATATGCTTACATTTTGCTGTGAGTTGATAAACTTGGGATATCGGGTACAATAAATATAAATAGGAGGTGTAGAACGATGGAGAAACAGAAAACGTATATTGCGATAGATCTTAAGTCGTTTTACGCCTCTGTGGAATGTGTGGATCGTGGTCTTGATCCACTGACAACCAACTTGCTTGTTGCAGATGTATCCAAGACCGAGAAAACCATTTGCCTTGCCGTTACACCCAGTCTGAAGGCGCACGGTATTTCCGGACGTGCGAGATTGTTTGAAGCGGTTCAGCAGGTCAATATCGTAAATGCCCAGAGAAAAGCAAGGTTGCGCGGTAAGGAGTTTACAGGCTCGTCCTATGACGATACAGAACTGCAAAAGAACCCTTCCCTTGCGGTAGACTATATTGCAGCTCCGCCCAGAATGGCATTGTACCGTGAGATTAGTGCCAAAATTGTTGCAGTATATCTTAAATACGTTTCGATAGACGATTTATACCCATATAGCATCGATGAGGTTTTTATTGACGCCACGCATTATCTGGATACCTATAAGATGAATGCTCACGATTTTGCTGCCATGCTCATCAAGGACGTGCTGAATACCTACGGTGTAACTGCAACGGCGGGAATTGCCGAGAATATGTATTTGTGCAAGGTTGCTCTTGATATTACAGCAAAGCATATTCCTCCCGATAAGGATGGAGTTAGAATTGCGCAACTGGATATGATGACCTACCGCAGAACGTTATGGACGCATAAAGATTTAACAGACTTTTGGATGGTCGGAAGCGCAACAGCAAGACGACTGAACAAGCTCGGCCTATATACAATGGGGGACGTAGCTTGGTGCTCTGTTCACAACGAGGATCGGTTATATAAAGAGTTCGGTAAAAATGCCGTGTATCTTATCGACCAGGCGTGGGGGAGAGAGCCGGTAGACATCCCCACCATCAAGAAATATCAGCCTGAATTCACAAGTACAAGCTCGGGGCAGGTTTTAACACGTCCCTACACCTATGACGAAACACGAATCATTATTATGGAAATGGTGGATAAGCTGGTTCTTGAATTGTTTGATAAAGGTATGACTACCGATCAAATTGTATTGGACGTTGGATATGATATTGAAAATCTAACTGATCCTAAGCGCAGAGCCGAATATAAGGGTGAGATTGTCAGGGACCGTTACGGAAGAGAGATTCCTAAACACGCCGGCAGTCGAATCAGTTTAGGAAAACACACTTCTTCCACCAAACTCATTACGTCTAAGACCTTGGAACTGTTTGAGCGTATTGTGGACAAAAAGTTGTTAACCCGACGGCTAACAATTACAGCAAACCATTTGCTCTCCGTTGAGGAAGCAAAGGCATCTGAGGTTGCAGAGCAACTGACCCTTTTTGATACAGCAGAGGATGTTGCTAAAAAGGAAGCTGACGAAGACCGCGAGAAGCGTATGCAGAGAGCAATGTTGGATATTAAGACACGCTTTGGTCCCAATGCTGTTATGAAGGGCACGAGTTATCTTGATGCCGCGACCGGCATTGAACGTAACGAATCCATTGGCGGGCATAAAGCATAGAGGCTGATAAACTTGAAATTTAACGAGGTATATGAAATGAAAAAGAAAAAAGAATTCAAAGTTAGTTCTACACTTTTTTATATTGCTGCTGTGATGTTTTATCTGGCAGCGATCATAAATTTTGCCGGAGGAAACGATACTTCTATGGGCGTTGTCTGGCTATGTCTTGGCTCGACGTTTCTCTGCTTAGGTTCTGTATATTTAAAGAAGTCAAAAGAGAACAAGGACAGTAAAGATAAGTAAATCCTAACAAGTTGAACAGAAGGAGGTGCAGCATGGCTGAAAAATTTCCATATGAAGATATCGTCAATCTTCCGCCGCATATTTCAAAGAAACATCCGCAGCCGACGATGATGGACCGTGCTGCACGGTTTGCTCCTTTTGCGGCGATCACCGGTTATGAGGAAATGGTTCTTGAGGAAGCTCGCATTACTGAAGAACGTATTGACCTTGATGAAGGAACCTTATCAATACTTAATGAGAAACTGAACATGATTCAGGAGTTTATTGACGAGGAACCGGAAATTAAGATAACATATTTCGAACCGGATAAGAAAAAATCCGGTGGTGCATATATTGATATCACAGGCACTGTTAAAAGAATCGATGAATATGAGTGCCTTGTCATTATGACCGATGGCAAGAAGATTCGTATTGAAGATATATATAGCCTTGAGAGCGATTTATTCTACTCTCTCGGTGTTGATGATTAAGAAAGGTTGCGTGATAGCATGAAAATACAGTTTATTGGAGCAGCATACGAGGTTACAGGTAGCTGTACATTATTAGAGGTAAGCGGCAGATATTATCTTGTTGATTGTGGAATGGAACAGGGGATCGATGTGTTTCAAAACGTTTCGTTACCTATAGCGCCTAGTCAGGTAGATGCAGTTTTTCTGACACATGCTCATATTGATCATTCTGGAATGTTGCCGAGACTGTACAAGGATGGTTTTCGCGGAACCATTTACTCTACAAAGGCGACAGCTAAATTGGCTGACATTATGCTTAGGGACAGCGCTCATATTCAGATGAGTGAGGTTGAGTGGAAAAACCGCAAAGCAGAACGCTCCGGAGATGAAAATCACGAGCCTATCTACGATATGGAAGATGCTATTGGTGCAATATCACTGTTTCGCGGGGTTGACTATAATGAGAGAATAACTGTCGCAGCGGGCGTAGATATTCGCTTTACAGACATTGGACATTTGCTCGGTTCTGCAGCTATTGAACTTTGGCTTCGAGAAGGTCCAAATGAACGTAAGATCGTATTTAGCGGTGATGTTGGTAATACCGATCAGCCAATTATTAACGACCCGTCTTCGGTGGATGATACAGATTATCTCGTTATGGAGTCAACATACGGCAGTAGAAATCATGAGCGCCACACCGACACAATTGATGTTTTAGCAAGCTATATTGAACGTACACTTGAACGGGGCGGAAACGTTATAATACCGTCATTTGCGGTTGGAAGAACCCAAGAACTTCTCTATGCAATTCGTGAAATCAAACAGCAAAAACTTGTTAAAGATGCAAGTTTCCCCGTTTATATTGACAGCCCGCTTGCAATAGAGGCGACCAAAATATTTGAAAACTGTGATATAGTAAATTTTGACGCTGAAACAAGAATGTTGATTGAAAAAGGTGTTGATCCGCTTTATTTTGAGAATTTGCATTTAGCCGTTACTGTTGATGAATCTAAACTCATAAATGAGACTCCGGAATCCAAAGTGATTATTTCCGCCAGCGGTATGTGTGAGGCGGGAAGAATTCGTCATCACTTAAAGCATAATCTTTGGAGACCTCAGAACC
>CALCTE010000339.1 GCA_937893885.1 uncultured Clostridia bacterium
TTGCAGTTTCTCGTTCAATCAATTCGGATTTCACAAACAATTCAGGCAAAACACCGCTGGGTAACGGTGCCTGGATTTGTCAGAACAGCTGGGGCAGATCATGGGGCGATAACGGATGCTTTGCTCTTTCATATTATGATGTAAATCTCACGGAATTCATCGGCTTCAGCGTTGCATCCGCAGACAATCATTATAAGAATTATACCCATAACGGAGATACATGGAATACTTCTGTTTATGCAAGCGTTCCCGAAATTGCGGCTGCAAATGTTTTTAATACAATTTCTACAAATATCAGTCTTCGCAGACGCGAATTTGCAATGCTGAAATCAGTAGGTATGGCACAGAAGGACTTTAACAAGATGATGAACTTCGAGTGTTTATTATACGGCTCCCGCGCTTTGCTCTACGGATTGCCGGTATCCTGTGGTGTCACTTACCTCATTTATCTTGCCATTATGGAAGGTTATGAAGCAAAGTTTCATCTGCCTTGGACAGCCATTGGCATTGCTGTGCTGAGTGTGTTCTTGGTGGTGTTTATTACGATGATGTATTCCATGAGCAAGATCAAGAAGGATAATCCCATTGATGCGCTGAAAAATGAAAACATTTAAAAACAAGGGTGTCTACTCACGCGACACCCATCCTTTTTGCCTTTATTATAATTTTAGTTTTTTTCTTAAATTTCGTCTTACTCTGTTGATATGTCGTTCGAAGTCTCCGTTTTGGATAAGCTTTGCGATGACATACTGTTCAAAAGTTGGAACGGTACACGAATAGAATCCAAGGCGTTCATCAAAGACTGATACAAGTTTTTTTGGAAGAACCATATATCCGATTCGCAAAGAGGGGGAGATTGTTTTGGAGAAGGTATTCAGATAGATTACGTTATCATCCTCTGAAAGTGAGAATAGAGTATCCTCCGGCTTTGTGGAAACCGAAAATTCGGACTCAAAGTCATCCTCAATGATGAATCTCTTATCAATACTTGCCCAACGGATATATTCGTGTCTCTTGCTTGCGGATGCAGTTACGCCTGTAGGATAGCTCCTGTAAGGGGTTGTATGAAGTACATTCGCATCAGTTTTCGATAATACAGCGCTATCAATGCCGTCATTAGATAAACGCAAAGCCTCGTAAGAAACCTCAGAAGCTTTGTATACTTGTTCAATCTTCTTGTAGGACGGATCTTCGATCCCATAGACTCTATTGTGTCCAAGCATTTCTATGATAAGCCCGTAAAGGTATTCCGCGCCGGAGCCGATGATGATCTGCTCCGTATCAACAGAAATGCCGCGATTTTTGGCAAGATAATGTTTAATAGCAAAGCGTAGTTGAGTACAGCCTTTGTTCTCTGACTTTTCAAGAATGTCTTCTCCCAAATCGCTGATTACCGCTCGCATTGTTTTGGCAAGTACAGAGAATGGAATTTCGGGATTAATGTGGTGCTGACGATTATTTTCGGTATTGCGGAAGTCATTTTCTGTGGATAATGCAAATCCGTCTGTCTTTCGGAATATGACGAAAAAACCGCTTCGTTCACGGGACTCGACATATCCTTCATCACAAAGGAGAGCATAAGCGTGTTCTATGGTGACCGTGCTTGTATCCGTTTCATCAGCAAGCAATCTTTTGGAGGGAAGTTTGGTGTTGTATGGATAGTAACCGTTAATAATATCTTCCTTTATTTGCTTGTATATCTGCAAATAAACAGGATGGGTGTTTTTGTTAACCTTGTATTTCATCTGGTGATATAATATTCTCCTTTTCTGACTATTTTTATATCGTCAGAATTGTTATATAACATTTCCAATGAGATTGCAAGGAGAATATGGATATGCAAGCAAAAAATCATGCAAAAAGAACAACGGTATGGCTATGTACCACGGCAATGCTTATGGCGCTCAACGTAGCAATGAGCTCCTTTGGTGTCCCCGTTCCCGGCGGACATCTCTATATGAACGACATAGTGATCTGTCTCGCGGCGATTATGCTTGATCCGCTTGCGGCGTTTATGGTGGGCGGTGTAGGCGCGTTTCTCGGTGATCTGTTCTTCTATCCGCTTCCAATGTTCGTCTCTCTCGTAACACACGGCTTGCAGGCAGTGGTAATATCAGTTTTTTCACACTATGTTATGAAGAAACATCCCATCATCTCTTCGGGAATCGGCGTGACGATCGGCGCGGTTATTATGGTGGTTGGTTACTCTCTCGGCAGAGCTTTTATTTACAGCACGCCTGAATATGCGATCTTAAAAATGCCGTATCAGATCTTGCAGGCAGTCGTCGGTGCGGTCCTCGGTATGGTACTGTGCTGGAGATGCGGAATATATAAGCTTTACAATAAGATGATGTCGAAGCACTGATATAGTGATACAATATCCGTTCTGCAAAGGATAGCATATAAAATCAGCCCTCGTTCCGCTTGGAGCGAGGGCTGATCGTTATTTTATTACGAGCGTGGAGTTATCATAATCAATTTCCAAGGTTGTATCAGGCTCAATATCACCGCCAATGATCTCACGAGCAAGAAGCGTTTCAATCTTGGATTGTATGAATCTCTTCAGCGGTCTTGCGCCGTAGATTGGGTCGTAAGCGGAGTCAATGATATGTTCCTTAGCTGCGTCGCTGATCTCAACCTTCAATTGCTTATCCTTGAGGCGCTTATTCAGATCGGCGATCAAGAGATCTACGATGCCGTGAATGTTTTCCTTTGTGAGCGGCTTGTAGAACACGATCTCGTCAAGACGGTTAAGGAATTCGGGACGGAAGCTGCGCTTGAGTAGCTCGGAAACCGTTTGTCTTGCTTCCTCGCTGATCTCACCGTTCTGTGTGATACCCTCCAGAATAGAGCTTGAACCAAGATTCGAGGTCAGTATGATGACCGTATTCTTAAAGTCAACCGTTCTGCCTTGGCTGTCGGTGATACGTCCGTCGTCCAAAACCTGCA